>NZ_JANFYP010000045.1:0-13499 GCF_024460535.1 Blautia sp. MSK.18.38
ATGCTTTTAGCCGTCTCACGGAGCCCTAGTAGTATCCCCCGACGGAGTCCCTGCCTGGAGCGATGCCACCTTCCTCTAGCGTCCCTCTATACATCCGCCTCACGAGTCCACAAGCCCTTCCCGGACCCGCTCCGTAAGACTGTCTCCACCCTTACGATACCAATCTTCCACAAAAGAGTCAAAAGAACTCACAGGCATCCTCCCCATAATGATCTGGATAAATGCGTTCTTCTCCAGCAAACGCAAAGTCTGAGGAATCTCCCCGTCACCATCCCCCAGATACTTCTTCTCCGGAGCACGGTAATTCGCATCCACCAGAAGCCCCACCGCCGAGATCCTGGACTTATACGCCGCCCAGGCCTCTACCGAAGGCACCTCCGCCTCAAGATACTCCTTACACGCATCAAAATAAGACGCCTCAATGGCACTGAGATCCTCCCTGGTCTTCTCATCGCCCGGACTGTAAAGAACCTCACGGATATGCTTTGTCACTATATAAGTAGCCTCATTATAATCCACATTGATCATTAGCGGACGCGCCGTAGGATCCACATTCAAGGCAAAATAAGTGTTCATCTCATCCGCATCCTCTGCCTCATATCTGGAATGGTCAAACAACACACTCAAAATCTTCATTGCAATCTCCGGATGCTCATACCCTTTACGCACAACTACATATTTATTATCTCGAAACGTAGAGTATACCTCCACAGTCCGCTTTACATCCGCAGTCAGATAATACGGTTCCCAGTCTGCCTCTTTATTCTTCCGATACTCATCCATAAGAGGATTATTCGGAGTCCACCAGAGCCCGAAAAACGCTCCGCATTTTCCATTCACCACAAGATCACGGATATTATTCTGTGCACGTAAAGCAAAATCCGAATCAAGTATTCCCTGCCTGTAAAGCTCTCTGAGATACCCCAGAGCCTCCTTTGTCTCCTCCGTCAGCGATCCATAGACAATTTCTCCATCTGCATTTTCAATCCACTGCTGCGGATATGCCCCGAACTTTTCAAACACAGAGTCCACCGAATAGCTGGTGCTGACCGTGCCCACAAGTCCCGGATCACAGACAAGTCCCACAGGATCTTCACCATCCTCTGCGCCCATCCGGTTTTCCTGAAACGCACGGATCACTGAAAAAGCCTCTTCCAGTGTCTTCGGTTCTTTCAGTCCCAGCTGCTCCATCCAGTCACGTCTCAGCCATAAAAGCTGCGCCCCATCATCAATGGCAGTCTCCGGAAGTGCATACAGTTTTCCGTCAAAAGTCCCAGATGCCAAAAGTTCCTCTCCATAGCTCTCATACATTTCCTTTATTTTATCGGAAGCGCAGCTTTTGTATACTTCCGTCAGATCCTCGATAAGATCATTTTCAACCAGTTCTTCCAGAGTTTCCCTGTCCGACACCAGAAAAATATCCGGAAGATTCCGATCTTTGACCAGGATGTTCAGGGCTTCGTCATACCGCTCCTCACTCTCCATAAAAACATTCTTATTCTGAATATTCAGTGTTTTTTTCAGATACCGGGTATATGCATTGTCCTCATAATTCTGCCCGTCCGGAAGATTAGAATTATTAGCCCCTTTCATCTGTCCCAGAGTATAAGTTACAAGCTCCGGATATTTCCCCAGAGGCGTGGTTTCTGCCTGTTCCCAGCTCTTACTGTTCTTTTCGGACAGAACATCTATATCTGTTTTTTCCATTTCTGCAGTTCCTAAAGAACACCCCGTCAAAAGTGCCAGGCTCAGTATCGTACTCAGAAATACCACTGTTTTTCCCAGACTAAGTCTCATCTTTTTTTACCTCTTTCGGGATCCTCATATCAACGCTTGTCCCCTCACCTACCTTGCTCAGGATCCGGATGGCATATTTTTCTCCATATAAAATGCACATACGGTCATTGACATTTTTAAGGCCATAGCCTTTTGCCTGATATGTGAGCAGCTTTTCTGCCTGCTCCTGCTCCATCCCTATTCCGTTATCTTCAACCCGGATCACTACATCTCCATTCTCTTCAAAGAAATAAAGTTTCAGAAGCTTTTCCCCTTCCTCCTTCACATCCAGGCCATGCTCCAGAGCATTCTCAACGATGGGCTGCAGGGCAAGCTTCGGAACCAACTCCTGCTGCACAGACGGATCGATATTCCACTCCACCTTAAAATCATTGTCATGCATGATCAGCTGGATTTCCAGATAAGCTTCGATATTCCGAATACAGGTTTCCACAGTCACCATATCTGCTCCCTTACTGAGCGCTGTCCGGTAAAATGTAGATAATGCCAGTGTCACACGGCTGATCTCCTTCTGACGGCTCTTAATCGCCATCCAGTTTATAATAGAAAGAGAATTATAAAGAAAATGGGGATTGATCTGGGCAGTCAACGCTTTCAGTTCAAATTCCTTCAGAGCGATCTTATTTTCATACACTTCTTCGATCAGTCGATTAATTTCATCCATCATATGGTGAAAGCTTCTCACCAGCTGTCCTACCTCATCTCCAGAATCACTGTAAACCGTAACTTCACGGCTTCCCTGGTTCACCTGTTCCATATTTCTGGTAAGCTGCTCAATCTTTCTGGTAAACAGCTTAGAAAACGTCATTCCAAGCACAATGATGATCACAACACAGAAGCCGATCAGTGGGATCTCACTGATCAATACTTTTGAAACCGAGCTCTCGATCACAGCCGGAGGTTTGTAAAAATAATAGGTCCATCTTGTTTCATGTCCGCTGCTGCTGACATAGGTATATTCTTCCCTCAGACGATCCAGCTTTTTTGCGGTTTCTTTCTGTGCTGAAATATCACTGGCCGCCAGATTTTCTCCATGATAGACGATATTTTGCTGATCATCCACCACAAAGCCTCCGGAATTCCGTTCAATAATATTAGCCAGAGGCTGGAATACTTTTCCGTAATCCAACAAAATACAGAGCACAGCCTCCCTGATCTTACCATCATATATTTCCCTGACTGCCGCGATCTGACGATTATCCCGGTCCACGATCCACTGAACCGTCACGGTATTATTTAATTTGTCACTCCACCATTCCCCATCAACCTCTGAAAGCGGAGCCAAGGTATATTCATGGCGCACGGGAATGCTTTCTGCAAAAAGATGTATCCCCAGAATTGCTTCGTGGTAGGATTTCGGCACCGTCAACAGCGGATCCACAACTTCCGTATACTGTTCATATGCAGTATAACGATCCATATCTTTGTTGAAGATCACCTCCTGGATTTCAGGAGAATAGGTAAGATAATTCAAAAGGCTGGCATAAATTTCGATCTGCCCGTCAATGTTTTCTCTGGTCTGCTCCAAAATGGAGTACATATCCTCCATCTCATTTTTCCGTACAAGACTACTCATACGACTGTGACTATACAGTGCCAACACAGTCATCGGCACCAGGGATACCACCACAAGAAGATTTGTCAGCTTGTACCGGTATTTCATATTATTATACTTCTTCAGAAGACTCTTCATCCTCATTGTTTCCTTTCCGATAGGACTCCGGGCTGCTTCCGTAATATTCCCGGAAGCTCCGGCAGAAATACGAAGAATTGGCAAATCCTACCTGCTCGCTGACCATGGCTACTTTCATGTTGGTAGTTCGTAGAAGCTCCTTGGCCTTTTCCATGCGGAACACACGGATAAAACGATTCAGGTTCATCCCCGTCTCCTTCTTGAAAATAAAGCTGAGATAGCCGGAAGAAAGATATACTTTTTCTGCCAATGTTTCCAGATTCAGATCTTCCGCATAGTGATTGTAAATATAATTTTTGACTGCTGCCACCTCATCTCTGGATTCGCTCATGGAACGGTCCAGGAACTCCTCGTACTGGCGGATATTTTTTTCTGTAACCTCAATGATCTCCTGAATGGTAGAACAGCCATACAGATGATCCACCTCCAGATCCAGCCTGTGCTCTCCGGCAAAACGATTCTCCTGAAACAGCTCCCTTATCACATTGGAAAAAACAAATTTCACATACATGGCCGAAAACTGGGTATTGGACTGATATTTGGATGCCAGGCTGCGGAAATGGCTCCACAGCTGCTTCACATCCTTTCTGGAAATATCTTCTGAGATTTTTTCCATAAGCCTGGAATCCTGCTCCTCTTCTCCGGTATTTTTTTCCTCGTCCTCCTCGCTGGTGTAGACATGAATATCCGGATGATAAAATTTTTCTTCCATCTGCTGCTCCAGCTGTTCCATGATTTCCGGCAGTTCCTGATATCCGTCAAAACGCCGGCTTACAGCCAGATGAAAGCGAACAGGATGAAGGCGCTTCAGAAGATTATAGACATTTTTTGCCACAAGGACATAATCACAGTACACATCCTTAAAAAGAAGCAAAGACTGACGGCCATTAAGATTCAAATAGAAGAAAGAACGGCGAAGCTCTTCCCGGATCTCAAGGGGAACCTCATCACTGGCAGAATCAAAAAAAGCTTCATCCGATTCAATAAGAATTGCACAGTGCCACTGCTCCCAGACAGAAAAATCCACAATTCCTTCCGCTTCCTTCAGACGCTCCTGATCTCCGGAATAAATGTAGCCCAACAGAAAATACTGCTGAAGAAAGCTCTTTTCTTTTATGGACTGCTGCTCTTTATTTTTCCGGGATGCGATCTCCTTCTGGATCTTCTGTATGGTGTCATGAAAGCGGTCCGGATCCACCGGTTTCAGTACATAATCCGTCACACCATAGCGGATCGCCTCCTGAGCAAAAGCAAAATCTCCATAACCGCTGAAAATGATAATTTCCAGATCCGGATATTCCTCTCTTGCTTTTTTTGAAAGCTCCAGACCATCCATATGCGGCATTTTGATATCTGTCAGCATCAGATCCACCGGATGCTTTCTCAGCTCATTTAATGCCAGCTTGCCATTAGCCGCCTCATAAATCTCCCACTCTCCCTCCTCCATAGACAGAAGAAAGCGGATTCCGTCACGTTCCAGTTTTTCATCATCTACCACCAAAACTCTGTACATTCCTCACCTCGCCAAATATGGCCTGATCCACGTAAAAGCACGCAGAGCAGGCCGTTTTTCTTTCATTTTAACATTATTCAACTAATTTGTCAGCCCTTAACAGCTCCTGCAACCACACCTTCAATGATATATTTCTGGCATGCAAGATAGAAGGCAATGATCGGAATGATGGAAAGAACAAGAACGCCCATCATCGCTCCCATATCAATGGTTCCGTAACCGCCCTTCAGATACTGGATGGCAATGGAAATGGTTTTATATTTCTTGATATCAAGTACCAGATATGGAAGAAGATAATCATTCCAGATCCACATGGTTTCCAGGATCGCTACAGTTACACAGGTCGGTTTCATAACCGGAAGAACCACTTTAAAAAATGTCTGGATCGGGGTACAGCCATCGATCATGGCAGCTTCCTCGATCTCGATCGGAATGGATTTTACAAAACCGCTGAACATAAATACCGCAAGTCCTGCTCCATATCCAAGATAAATGATGATCAGTCCCCACGGAGTATTCAGTTTCAGGATGTTTGCAATCTTGGAAAGAGTAAACATTACCATCTGGAATGGTACGACCATGGAAAACAGGCACAGCATGTACATGGTTTTTGTCAGCGTGTTGGTAACACGGTTGATATACCAGGCACACATGGAGGTACAGAGCAGAATTACCGCAACAGAAAATACTGTGATAAATAATGTCCATCCAAATGCCTGGAAAAATCCGGTTTTTGCTAGACCATTTACATAGTTTTCCAGACCTACGAACATTTTATCCGTTGGGATCGCAAAGGGATAACGACTGATGTATGCTTTTTTCTTAAAAGAATTAATCAAAACCAGAAGGATCGGGAAAATATAAGCAACAGATACCACACTCAGGATCGCAGTCCACAGACCGCTGAATTTTACTTTTTTATTCATTACTGCTGTACCTCCTTACTTCTTGTGAGACGATTCTGGATCATGGCAATTGCTCCAACCAGGATAAAGAAGATCACGGCCTTCGCCTGTCCTACACCTTCCCATCCGGTACGTCCATAGAAGGTATTGTAAATATTCAGTGCAAGCATTTCTGACATATTGGAAGGCTCACCATTTGTAAGAGCAAGGTTCTGGTCAAAAAGCTTGAAGGAGTTGGTAAGTGTCAGGAAAGTACAGATGGTGATGGACGGCATGACCATAGGAATGATCACATGCTTCAGAAGCTGTCCTTTGTTCGCACCATCGATCTGTGCAGCCTCGATCAGTTCACCCGGGATATTCTGGATACCTGCAATGTAAATGATCATCATATATCCGATCTGCTGCCAGCACATCAGGATCACAAGACCCCAGAATCCGTAAACAGAAGAATATGTAAGTGTTTTATTGATCTGAAGAAGCAGACCGTTTAACAGAAGCTGCCATACATAACCAAGGATGATTCCACCGATCAGGTTTGGCATAAAAAATACAGTACGGAATATATTGGTTCCTTTGATCTTCTTGGTCAGAAGCAACGCAACTGCAAAACCGATCACATTGATCAGAACTACTGATACAACCGTAAATGCGGTGGTGTACCATAATGCATGTCCAAAGGTTCCATCCTCAGTAAAAATCTTCACATAGTTCTGTAATCCCACGAATTTTGCATCCGTTACTGTGGTAAATTTACAGAAGGAAAGATATACGCCCATGATAAAGGGAACGATAAATCCAATGGTAAATGCCAGCAGGGTAGGCAGGACAAAAACCGGAAAATACTTTTTCATCATCTTATTCTGCATGTTTTCTCTTCCTTTCTCCTGAGGATGCATCCTTCCCTACTTTACACATCCTCTCTTCATTAAAAGAGGCAGGCGGAAACCGCCCACCCCTTCGTGATCACGTTTCAGTTATACCTTATCAGCCTTCATTTGCTGCTTTGTACTCTTTTGCCCATCCGTCAACAAATGCAGTTTTCACAGCATCCCACTCGCCGGTACCCTGTGCATACTCAAGCATTGCACTGCCGACCTGGTTTTTCCACTCTTCAGAAGGCATGGTTGTAAAGTTCCATGAAACCGGAGTTTTACCAGCTTTTACATATTCGTCGGCTGCTTTTACAAGCGGATTTGCAGACTCATAATTCTCATCAAAGGTCTTGAATGGTGTTGTAAATCCCATTTCCTGGCTTATAGATTCTCTTCCTTCATCACTTGTGATAACCCAGCTGAGGAAATCAAGAGTTGCCTGGATATCCTTCTCATCTGCTTTTTTGTTTACGCACCAGTAGTTCTCACTGCCTGTGCAAAGTCCCTGGTCCTCTTCACCATCTACACCAATATAGATTGGAAGCATTCCCATATCCTCGTCTGCTACTTCGTTATCTTTGATGTTATCATAAGCCCAGGTTCCATTCTGATAGAACACAGCCTCTCCAAGACCAAATTCAGCATTTGCATCATCGATAGTCTTACTGGAAAGAAGGCTTGGCTCACAGGTAGAATCTGTGATATAAAGGTCAAACAGGTTCTTGAAGTTGTCAAGATAGGTCCCTTTGATCGCATCTGTGGATGTGATTCCGTCTTCTTTGTACTCATAATAGATTGGAAGGTTTGCAAGGTGTGTCTTGAAGCGCCAGTCACTGGAAGAATCAAAGCCTGCGGAAGTAAATGCACCGTCAACTCCAAGGTCATCTTTCTTAGCCTGGATATCATCTGCAACCTTCTTTAATGTCTCAAAATTGTTGATCTCATCTGCAGACTTGATCACAGCGCCATCCATCTCACAGTATTTCTTAAGAAGCGCTTTGTTGTAAATAATTCCATATGTTTCAATTACATAGGCGATACCGTCAACTGCACCGCTGTCCTCCTTCAGTACGAAATCGTCACTCTCCACATTTTTGTAAACATCGCTGTCTTTCAGGTCATAGCAATAATCCTTCCAGGATGCAAGTCCAACCGGTCCGTTAACCTGGAACAGTGTCGGAACCTCATCCTTGGCCATCTCTGATTTCAGAGTAGACTCATAAGTTCCGGAAGCAGCTGTAACAACGGTAACCGGTACACCAGTCTCATCGGTGTATTTCTTTGCCAGGTCTGACCACTGATCTGCCTGCTCCGGTTTAAAATTCAGATAATAAACAGAGCCTTCACTGTCATCCCCTTTTGCCATAGCAGGAACTGCCGGGATCATGGTAGCTGCCATCAAAGCTGCAAGACCAAATGCTGTTGCTTTTTTCATTCTCATAATCGTACCTCTCCTTTACCTTATATGATATTCAATTTGTTTCGCGGATATGCTTAAAACGTCCATTTCGCATATTCCTGACCGATAAGCTTCAAATCAGCTTCTCGATTAACTTGATATTATTGTAAATCGAAGAGGTCATTTTCACTATATAAAAAAATCAAGAAACATGTTGATTTTTTTATATAGTAAAAATATTGATATTTTACCATGAAAAAAGAAGCCGGAACAGGCTTGCTCCCATTCCGGCTTCTTCCATATATTATTTTCGATTCATCATGCTTTATTGACAGATCCGAAAAGCTCCATTTTCTCTTTAACAGTAGCTTTGATCGCTTCTGCTCCAGGTGCAAGAAGCTTACGTGGGTCATATCCTTTACCCTGCTGATCTTTACCCTCTTCAATGTATTTACGTGTAGCTTCAGCAAATGCAAGCTGGCACTCTGTATTTACATTGATCTTGGAAACGCCAAGGCTGATCGCTTTCTTGATCATGTCTGCCGGGATACCTGTACCACCGTGAAGAACAAGCGGCATATCTCCTGTCAGTTTCTGAATAGCATCCAGAGTCTCAAAGCTTAAGCCCTGCCAGTTAGCCGGATATTTTCCGTGAATGTTACCGATACCAGCTGCAAGGAAGTTGATTCCGAGATCTGCAACTCTCTTGCACTCCTCAGGATCAGCGCACTCGCCCATACCAACAACACCATCTTCCTCGCCACCGATGGAACCAACCTCTGCCTCAAGAGACATGTTGTGCTCAGCAACGATCTTAACCAGCTCTTTAGTCTTAGCTACGTTCTCATCGATCGGATAATGAGATCCGTCGAACATAATGGAAGAGAAACCAGCCTCAACACATTTCAGGCATCCATCATAGCTGCCGTGGTCAAGATGAAGAGCAACCGGAACAGTGATGTTCAGCTCTTCCATCATACCGTTAACCATACCTACAACAGTCTTATAACCTGTCATGTATTTACCGGCACCCTCGGAAACACCAAGGATTACAGGAGAGTTGAGCTCCTGAGCTGTCTGAAGGATAGCTTTTGTCCACTCAAGGTTGTTGATGTTGAACTGACCAACTGCATAATGGCCTGCTTTTGCTTTTTTCAGCATTTCTGTTGCGTTTACTAACATGATAAAATCCTCCTAACCTGTATTAGGATACGGAAAAACCGTGTCCTTTATATCCAACCGTACTCATAATAGCAGATTTCCTTTGGTAAGTCCAGTATTTTACCAAAAATGCTGATGCTGTGGGAATTATTATTTTTTTTGAGAAAAAGCTTGCAATTTTATCAAATGTTATGTATAATATATTTGTTGTTCACGGATGGATTCCCGAGTGGCCAAAGGGGGCAGACTGTAAATCTGTTGGCACCGCCTTCGAAGGTTCGAATCCTTCTCCATCCAGCGAATTTAGCTCTTACATCTTTGCGATGTAGGAGCTATTTTTTTGTGCAAAAAGAAAACCGCAAAGGGGCCGCAAAGCCGCGGCCCCTCTGCACACCCCTCGGGCTTTTTTTAAGGAGTTCTTGGTTGTGGATGAGGGGAGGGTGTTGACTTGTGTCTGTATGCTTGGATATTGGATGTGGGACGCTGTGCCGATCTGGTTCCTGTATGCTTCGGTGTTGATTGTGGGACACTGTGCCGATCTAGTTTCTGTATGCTTCGGTGTTGGTTGTGGGACGCTGTGCCGATCTGGTTCCTGTATGCTTCGGTGTTGGATGCGGGGTGCTGTGCCGATTTATTTTTTTGGGGATACGGCCGGCTGCTTTATTGGTTATGGATTGTTTTGAGGCCGTTTTCTGTATGCTTCGGTGTTAGTTGTGGGATGCTGTGCCGATCTGGTTCCTGTATTCTTCGGTGTTGGACGTGGAACGCTGTGCCGATTTATTTTTATATATTGTGTTTTTTGGGCACTGGGCAGAATGTACATTCGCTTCTATTGTCTGCTCTCTGCGGTTGAATTTTCAGCCGGGGATGTGGCAGCGGTATGGGCTGCTGTGGAGGAGGTGTGATACTGCTTAGGCTGCGGGGATCGGCGTTATTGAGACAGGGGCTGCTGTCTGAGCCAGAGGCGAGTTCTGACCCTGTCTCAATGTTTTTAGCCGATTTCCGGAGCCTTAGCAGTATCCGCCGACGGAGCCCTGCCCGTACCGCTGCCACATCCCCGGCGTACGGTTCATTCCATCCACCACACTTCCATCCACCACACAAAGAAAAAGACGGCCACCCCAAAAAACGAGACAGCCGTCCTTTCCTCACACATCATACATAGGAAATCGAAACACCGAAAAAAATCTATTTGTTAACTCTGTTAACCGTATTACCATCCAGAAAAGCCTTGATATTATCAACCGTAATATCCATGATCCTCTGTCTGGAAGCCTGAGCAGCCCAGGAGATATGCGGAGTGATGATGCAGTTTTTAGCCTTGAGAAGCGGATTATCCCCCTTGATCGGCTCAGTAGAAACAACATCAAGACCAGCAGCATAAACCTTCCCACTATTCAGAGCATCTGCCAGATCCTGCTCAACAACAAGCTGACCACGGCTGTTGTTGATAAGGATAACTCTATCCTGCTTCCTTTGTTTGCAAGAACGATAACATCTCCCGGCTGAGCCATATCCAGTGCTTTATGGAACAGAAGGTTATCTCCTGCCGGTGCATTTACTGTAAATGCAGTTCCCAGAAGTCTTGCCTTCGGGTTCAGCGGGAAAATGCTGGAATCTACGGCAGCGATACTTCCACAGTTATCATCAATATTTGCAACTGGAATTCCACGGAAGGCTTCTACTAATTCTTTTGACGGTCTTTCAAAGTTTCGTCTGATCCTACATCCTAATGCCATATGAAAACCTCTCTTCTTTTGATTTTCTTTTTTAATTGTATTTATCATATCATACAAGCTTACTATTGAATAACGAATAATTTCTCTGTATAATATAAATAATTTTTATATTATCAAAGCTTACCCCCCTATAGACAACACCAAAGAAAAGGAGCTGTTCATATGAATCTTGCTGAAATCGAAACCTTTCTCACCATTGTAAATACCAAGAGCATCACCCGTACAGCGGATCTTCTTTTTCTTTCCCAGCCTACTGTCAGCCACCGGCTCACATCTCTGGAGAACGAACTGGGTTTTCCCCTTGTGATCCGTCAGAAAGGCCACAAGCAGGTGGAACTGACTGCCAAGGGAACAGATTTTATCATCCTTGCGGAACGCTGGATGTCTCTCTGGAAGGAAACTATGGAGTTGCAGCGCAATCAGGATTCCCTGCTGCTTACCATCGGCTGTACAGACAGCCTGAACGTAGCTGTTTTCGCACCACTATATGACAGGATCTTAAATGAGCAGACCAAGCTGGACCTGAACATCGAGTCCCATCATTCTTCAGAGCTCTACGGTCTTCTTGGAGAACACAGCATTGATATCGGATTTGTCTACCACAAATTGCATTACAAGAATATCATAACAGAGAAAATCTTCGAAGAAAAACTTTATCTGATACAATCGGATCAGCCAGTGATTCCGGCTCCGGCAATACATACCGATGAGCTGGATCCATCCCTGGAGCTGTTTTTAAGTTGGGATGACAATTATCAGATCTGGCATGACCGCTGGCTTTCCTCCGCTTCCAGGCCTCACATTGCGGCAGATACCATCACACTTTTGGACCGTCTCTGGAAAAAACCGGGAAACTGGATGGTCGCACCACAGTCTGTGATCCTGGAGCTTTCCCATTACCGGCCTCTTTTTATCAGTGAACTGAAAAACACACCGCCAAACCGTGTCTGCTATAAGATCAAGCATAAATATCCAAAGTCCACCAGCAAACGTGCCGTGGAATTCTTCGAAAATGCACTGGAAGACTTTCTTGCAGAATCCACTCCGTCCTTCCCGATCGGGCAGGTATGGGAACGCCAGAAATAAAAAAACGGTAAGCACAAGTCCGTCAGGAAGATTTTCTGCTTTACCGTTTCTTCTTATTATATTATTTATACCAGGATTTTTGATCCACCGCTTTCCGCCACATAAAGCAACAACGGGCTTCGACTTGTTTCATCATATATCAAGAACACTTTGTTTACAAGGATTTTCAGCATTTCCATGAAAAACAATATTTCGTCTGATTGCGTCTATTTTCTTTTATTTGTCACAAAAATTGTCATAAAAGAGCCACGCCCGATAAAGGGAATGGCTCTGATTATTACATTATATTTTCAAGCTTTTTTATTTCATTCTGTACTCTTGCAGCATCTACGTGATTGTATATGTTCATTGTAATGCTTATGTCACTATGTCCCATAATCATTTGTAAAACTTTGATATCTAGGCCAGCTTCTGCACATCTGGTGCAAAACGTATGCCTCAGCATATGTGGATGTGTCAAGTATAGGACAAAAAAATTTTATTTTTTTCTGCCGAAGACTATCTGACGTTTCCATCAGGTAGTCCCAGCACCTTTATTATCTTCTGATAAATCATTCTTGTCCTGCTCAAGTTATCTCTGTTCTGAAAAAATATCGTCAAAATTCCATTCGATTTCAATTTCATCCTGAATCAGAGAAACAGCAGCACCCGTCACTGCAATCAGCCCCACTCTCCAGTTCATACAGGTAAGCCACAAAAGAATACAGATAAAATTCAGATGCGCACTGTTCCATGTACATGTCTGAAAAACAAATCATCACACCTGGCATTACTCGGTAAACCGTCATAACGCCCTCTCCTGTCGCATCATTTAACATAAGAACAGCGCAATTCTCATTCTGAATCACAGGCTTCACATTACTTCCAAGACTTGCAATTTCATTTACATTCAAATTTCTTCTCCTTTCACATAGTGGTATTTCTTTGTATTAGTTTCATCTAACCTTTTTTTCTATTATCTTAACATGAGAATCGAGCATTATCCAGACCTGAACGGACGACAATAATCCATTTAGACAAAAATAAAGTTCCAGACTTATTATCTGAAACTTTATTATAAATCCAGCATCATTGCATTACTTCACACAACGGAAATATACCATAGAACCGTCAACATGGATATCCGTTTCTTTATATAGTTTTTGAAGGATATCTCTCAGCTCTTTCTCCGTCTGAAACGGTGGAGAAAACCACCCTTTCTTTGCAAGAATATTTTTTACCAGCCAATCTGTCCGTTTCGATTTTCCCCTGATTTGACACTCCCCACAGCTAAAGTAGGGGGATTCTTGCTTCTCCCACTACTGCATTGGCAAACACCTTACGGTACTGCA
>NZ_JANFYP010000046.1:0-10893 GCF_024460535.1 Blautia sp. MSK.18.38
TCCATGTACCGGGCAACATCCACGGAACGCACCATACCGAGCTTCTTTTGAAGTACCAATACAGCTTCCAGATAGTCCTCCCCAGATGCATGAATCTTCATCTTTAGTCATCCTCAAAGGCAAAGAACTTTTGCAACCGTTCCCGGCTTATTCTGTTCCATCCATCACTCCATAGCACTTTTCCGTTTTCTATAAAGACAAAGTAATTGCAGCACTCCGCAATCAGCTCCGGGTCATGAGTAACAATAAACAAGGTTTTCCCCAACGAACTCAATTCCCGCAAATTCTCTGCCACTTTTTTCATGTGCCGATAATCTAATCCGCTTGTAGGCTCGTCAAAAACAATAACCTGTTTATCAGACGCAATCGCGCTGGCAATCGCTACCCTCTGTTTCTGTCCGCCGGACAACGACATAGGATGGGCGTCTCTAAATTCTGAAATGTGCAGACTTTCCATAATACTTTCTGCCTCATGCGTCGCTTTTTCTTCATCTGAATTATCCAGACTAAGCAAGATTTCATCCATTACACTTTCCGTAAAAAGTTGGTGGTTTACGTCCTGCATAACCATATAGCAGGTCTTAATTCTCTGATTTGCCATATAAGTTTTTCCATTCATGCTCATACAGCCTTTTGCGTTTTTGAGCAATCCGCATAAATTGTTAGCAAAAGTCGTTTTCCCGGCTCCATTGTTGCCGACTACTCCAACCACCGAACCTTGCGGAATCATCAAATCTGATATATCCAGCACCTTCCGCTTTTTCGTCTTACCTCCGGAAGCATTTTTATAAGAAACTTCAAAGTCCCTGATATATAGCTGCTTTGTCGCACACACTGTGCTCTGCATTTTACTAAAATCTTCAGACTGTAAAGTTCTAAGACCCAGCGCGTGCAATTCGCCTGTAGATTTCTTTTTGAAGTCGGAGATGGAAAGGTTTTCTTTTATTTGCCCGCCCTGCATATATAGAACGCGATCTGCAATATCCATCAGGTAATACAGGCGATGTTCCGCAATCACAATCGTTTTCCCCTGTGCTTTCCATTTCCGCAATACATCTTTTAATTCTCTGATTGATTTAATATCCAAATTGGAAGATGGCTCGTCCAGTACAAATATATCCGGTTCCATTGCGGAAACGGACGCACAGGCAATTTTCTGTTTTTCGCCACCGGACAGTGCAAATAAACTCCTATTCAGTAAATCTTCGATTTTTAACGCGCCTACCGTTTTTTCTATCCGCAAATTGATTTCGTCTGCGTCGATTGCCAAATTCTCACATCCAAATGCAATTTCACTGGTAGTATCCACTGTAAAAAATTGTGTCCTTGGATTTTGAAAAACAGAACCAACCACACCAGACAAAGCATAAAGGGATACATTTTTTACATCTATCCCTTCCACAATCGTCTGCCCGGTAAGCGTTCCTTCGTAATAATGCGGGATAAGCCCATTTATTAAACGTGTGAGTGTAGTCTTTCCGCAGCCGGATTCTCCGCAGATCAAAACAACCTCTCCGTCATGGATAGTCAAATTTATATTTTCGATTTTTCCTTTTGAACTGCCTTGCTCATATTGAAAGGCTACATCCTTAAACTCTATCATTTCAGCCCTCCTAAAAAAGCAGGAACACCAACAGGGCAGCAGTAACAATAATCATAAGCGCAAAATCTTTCCAATGGAAACCGATCTTACAAATGCTTGTACGCTTTTTTCCGTTTCCTAACCCTCTTGTCAAAGCTGCCGCAGACAGGTCATTCCCTATTGTTACTACAGACATCATAAGAGGGACAATTCGATATTCTAATACTGCTTGTGGATTCTTGAAAAAATTTTTCCCCGTGATTCCTCTCATACGCATAGCGTTTCCAATAGATCCCGCTTCTTCGGAAATTGTAGGGAAGAACCGGAACATAACAGAAAACGGGATAATGAATGCTTCTGGTATATGCATACGCTGCATGGCAAGGACAAATTCACTAACCTTTGTAGTCGAGAGAAGATAATAGCCCATCATGGCGCTTGGAAACCATCTTGTCCCAAATTGAGCCAACAGCGATATTATAATTGTTCCTATTAATCCCATATACGGAACAAGAAACACATTTACCGTCCACGAAACAATAAAAACAATTAAATAAATGATAGCAATCTTTTTCCTCCTGCCCGAAAGCAGGAGGAAAAAAGGTATCAATGCCAAAATCGGCTTTAACCAGAAACTAATACCGTCCGTTTTTCCATCAATCATTACAATGCTGAATATTACTAACATATACAGCTTTGTTCTCGGATCAATCCAAAAGCTCTGCTTAGAATCAACCGACAGTAATAATTCTGGTTTCATTAAACAATGCCCGCCTTTACAAAATGCTTCTTCAAAATTGCCTTGCCTAAATAAGCGCCGATCACTCCGCCGACGATGCCTAAAACAATAACTACCGGTAGCATCCAGTTAGCGGTAAGGCCCATAACGGCATTGATGTATTCATCCGTACCTCCCTTGCTTCTATAAGCCTCAAAAAAGGTATCTCTCATAATCCACATAGGCAGCATGGAGCCGATTACCCATTCGGTAAACACGCAATATCCCAGCACAGTATGTTTCCAGCTTTTATATTCGCCAGCCTTGAAGATCAAATCAGCCAGGAAACCTAATACGATTCCAAACGGAATTGAAATCCAGCTTTGTCCCATCAGAAAGCAGAGGACACTGACCAACGTACCCATAATAGTAGCCGCGCCGAATTTCCCTGTCTTTGTCAGAAACAGCATGAACGGGATGCCGCCCAGTATTCCCAACACCATTGGAATGATAACTGCAAAGATAGGGATGTAACCCAGCATACCCGTGATAAAGAACATCACAAAGTAGATGACAGTAAAGATACCAATGTTGATAAAGTCTTTTGCGTTCAATTTTTTCTTGTCCATTGTAGGAACTCCTTTCTTTTATGCAAGGCTGTCTGCCTTGATTTTCCAACCGATAGCTTTTTCTCTCATGCCAACAAAATCCGCATAAATACCTGCTTGCTTGATAAGCTCATCATGCGTACCTTGCTGAGAGATTTTACCACGGTCGATAACGATGATTTGATCCGCATTTTTTACGGTTTTCAACCGATGGGCGATCATAATAATTGTTTTCCCCTGTGTCAGCGCTTCAATCGCTTTCTGAAGCTCTGCTTCATTTTCGGGATCGACATTTGCTGTGGCCTCATCAAGAATAATGATGGGCGCATCTTTCATAATCGCTCTTGCAATAGAAATCCTCTGCTTTTCGCCGCCGGAAATGGTCGCACCGCTTTCTCCGATTACCGTCTGGTAGCCCTCCTGCAATGCTGAAATGAAGTCATGGCACCTTGCCGCCTTTGCTGCCTTCACCACATCTTCATGGGTAGCGTTAGGGGAACCAAATTTAATATTGTTCTCAATCGTGTCCGGGAACAGATACACATTCTGAAATACCATGCTGATATTTTTCATCAGGCTGTCCAGCTTGTAATCTTTAACATCAATGCCACCGATACGGACACTTCCGCTGTCAACATCCCAAAAGCGCGCGATTAGATTTACCAGTGTTGTTTTTCCAGAACCCGACGGACCGACAATCGCCGTTGTGGTTCCTTGTGGAATTGTGAGCGATACATGGTCGATCACTTTTTTATCCCCGTAAGAAAAACTCACATCCTGCATTTCAATATCCAGCCGGTCTGGGGTCTGCTCTTTGCCATCAATGTCAATCTGAGGACTTTGGTTGATTTCCTCCACACGATCAATAGAAGCATCGATCATTGAAAGCATAAAGAACATTTCTCCCGCGCTTTCCAACTGGCTATATACCATGAACGCCGATACTAGGATTATCAGACAATATGTTAATTCCAGCGTACCGTTTACAAAAAGTGCGATAGAGCAGAAAGCAGCGGCGGCACTGGCAATCCGAAGGACAACCTGCTCAGCGGCTATATAGGGAATCCGCTGCCTTTCAATAAGCTGGTTTTTCTTCTGCGTTTCGGCAATGGATTTTTCCAGCGTGGTATTTGACTGCTTTGCCATGTGGAACGCCCGCACAACACCCATTCCCTGTATGTATTCCAGTACGGCGTCCATGAACTCCGTCTGTGCCTCTAACCGTATGGGAGATAATCTTTTGGAGCAGCGCAGGAGCATTGTGTTGATTACCATGAACAAAATCACGCCAACCCAAAAGATCAAACTAATCTTCCAGCTAAAGTAGCACATGGCAATAGAAAAAATACTGGCGTGGATTACTCCCACCAAAGTCCGCACGATGATAGCAAAGGACATACTTTCAAGGTCACTCATGGTCGCTGTTGAAACGGATGTGAGATTGCCCAGACTATGGCTGTTGAAATAGCCCATCGGCATATATTTCATGCGGTTGCCAATTTGAATCCTCTTGTCCTCACACATTCGGTAGCTGCCTTCGCCTTCTTTGCCATGCGCCAAATACCAAAAAATAATGGTGCCGATCACACTGACTAGCATAATACCAAAGGCAAGCAGAGCGGTCTGTGTAGTAATATTGTCACGAACTAATCCATCCAAAACTACCAGAAGAGCAGCAAATTGCAGAGCTTCTAAAATACAGCGTATGATTTCATAAAAGAGTCCCAAATACCAATTCCGGCTCTGGCGGCCCGCAAATTCAAAGAATTTCCGAAATGAACGTATCATACAGTTTTCACCTCCTTTGCATCCATGTGCGCTGTCCACATCGTATGGTAAAGACTGCACTCTTTTAACAATTCCTCGTGCGTTCCCTTTGCCTGAATTGTCCCATCCTTCACAACAACGATCTGGTCGGAATCTGTTATTGTTGACAAGCGGTGAGCAATTACAATCAATGTTTTGCCCTTTGTCAGTCGGCTGATGGCCTCCTGTATTACCGCTTCGTTTTCCGGGTCAGTATAGGAAGTTGCTTCATCAAGAATCACAATCGGGGCGTTTTTCAGCATGGCTCTGGCAATCGCAATCCTCTGGCGTTCTCCACCAGACAAGTGCCCTCCGGCACCGCCAACCACGGTTTCATATCCATGCTCAAGATTCATAATAAACTCATGACAGCCGGAAGCCTTTGCAATCTGTTCCACTTCGGAATCGCTTGCCTCCGGCTTGCCCATACGGATATTGTTACGCACCGTATCGTTAAATAGATAATTGTCCTGCGATACATAGGAAATCAAATCGTTCAGTTGGTCGTTAGAAATTTCTTTTACGCTTTTACCGCCAATCGTAATCAGTCCCCCGGTCACATCCCAAAAGGACGCAATCAATTTTGCAATCGTTGATTTTCCGCTGCCGGATGGCCCTACAAAAGCTGTAATTTTTCCCTGCGGAATTGTCAGATCAATTCCTTTCAAGACCTCTTTTTCCTCGTATGCAAAATGGACATTTTCCAGAGCAATATCAAGGTTCTGTAAATCACATTTCCTCTCCGGCCGGACAAGCTCCGGCTGGTTTAATATACCGTCAATCTCACCCATTACGGTGCCTATTTTTGCAATATCATCGGTAAAGAACATTGCGGCTACAAGCGGGCCTGCAATTCCCAACGACAGGACAGTTACCGTAATAAAGGTTGCGGCTGACAGGGAACCATTCATGTAAAACAGGCACCCGACGGGAAGTACGCTAATCAACGCCGCGGGCCATACACTCATCATAATCGCCGAATATTTTTGTGTATCTTTCATCCAGTCTAAAATCAGGTCTGCGTTTGCATGGACGGCATCTGTAAATTTCTGATAGGAATTATCTGCCTGATTAAACGCCTTAATGACTTCAATGCCGCCGATGTATTCTACCGTTGTTGCGCTCATGTGATTTCCAGCTTTTACAACTTCCCCATACTTCTTGGGATATTCCTTCATCATTCCCATGTAGCACATCATTCCAACAGGAATGGTAATCAGCGATACTAACGCCATTCGCCAGTCCAGAACGAACAAATAAACGATGATTGCGATTGGTACGAGAAGATTTGAAGTCATTTCCGGGATTACATGAGCAAGGGGAACCTCTAACTGTTCAATTCGTTCCACCATGCCATTTTTTAGTTGCCCGGACGGAGTATTGAGAATATAGCCCATAGGCACTCTGGTAAGTTTTGAGGCAATTTTCCGCCTTGCCTCGGACAGCACTTCAAAGGTCGCTTCATGGGATGCCCTCGTGGAAATTCCCATCAATATTGCTTTTAGGACAAAGCAGCCGCCGGAAATCAGACACCACACCATGTAAAATGATAAATCCCGATTCCCGGAGAGTAACTCAATCGTCATTCTGGCTGTTGCAAAATAGGGGACGATGCCAAAGGCAACTCCCAGCACAGCAAGAACAACAGAAATGATGTAGCCAGTCTTATGCGGCCTGGCAAACTCAATAAGTCTGCCAAATGGATTTCCGCCTTGCGACTGATCCATATAAATCCCTCCTTTAGTTAGATTTTGCTAACTCTTATTCAAAAGAATAAGCCGATAATCTGTCATGTGATTTACACAAACAAATTATCGGCTCTGCGTCTTTGCGTCTGGCACTACTGATAATCGTATTTTCATATTGTCAACATCTATCAAACATTCCTGTTTGCATTTCGGACAAAATATGGGAAAGTTCTTCAACAAAGTGTCTGCGCGTATCTTTGTCCGCGTTCTGCATTTACAAAAAGGACAGTGTATCCATCCGCTTTCGTCCACACAAAATTCTTCTGTTTTTTGCATTTCCTTTGCACCTTCTTTCCTATTTTCGGTAATATTCTTTCCAGCCATTCCCATAAAAAGTGCGCAGCTCATTGATATAATTTTTTGCTTCCTCCATCGGCATATCGTGAATGACTACTTCAAATATACCAGAATAAAAAGCACTGGAAACAACGTGTAAGAATCCATCTGTAACTCGTCCTTCCGCCAGGGCTTTACTTCCCACTTGAATCAAGAATTTCTTTATACAGTCCGTATCCAGTTGTACCAGCCCTTCTAAAAATTCCTGATAGTAGTTTCCCGGCGCTCCGGTAATCAGCAGCTTAAATTCAGAAAAATACTCATAGATATATGCAATCACGGCTTCAAAACCACGATCTGAGTATTCCATAAATTTTTCATTCTGCTCGCGCTCCGTCAAAGAAGAAAAGCCACTTAATGATTGCCGTAATAGCTCTTTTAAGCCGTTAGCCGCCGGTTCCACAAGAAAGCGGAACAGTCCCTCTTTATCTGAATACCGCGTATATATCGTGCTGGTACTGACACCGGCATTTTGAGCAATCGTCCGTATCGAAGCGTCCGTATAGCCTTTTTCTAAAAATTCTTCTTTCGCACAGGCAAGAATTTTCTCGTCAAATCCTTCAACCCTGCTCGCCATCGCTCATCCTCCTTTCTTATTAAAACTTCGTTTTAAAAACATCGTATCAAAAACGTTGTTTTTATTATAGCAGAGAAGATTTATTTGTCAAGAGGCTACTTTTCTCTTTCTTGACACACCTTGAAATAGATATATAAACTGTTTATCGACTATCCAAAATCTCCGCTTCAAATTGTAGTATTACTCCAACGGCAAAATAGGTATAATCGCACCTTTTCATCGGTACAATAAGGTTATTCCTTTGCATAAACCGGAACGATACAATATTATTGAGGTGAACAATTATGCCGATTGATGATTTAACTGCTTTAGGGCAGAAAATGCGGGAAGCCCGAAAGAATAAAGAACTGACACAACAAGAACTTTCTGATCTGAGCCATGTTTCTGTAAAGCAAATCGCCAATATCGAAAAAGGAAAAATGAATCCTTCCTATTTGATTTTGAGAGCATTGGCAAAAGTCTTGCACATCTCTTTAGATACGCTTATAAATCCAGATATTTCTCTGGAGGATAAAGGTATCAATCAGATGAAAATGCTTTATTCCAGCTGTCCGTCAGAAATGCGTGACACCTTTCTGCATCACACCCAGGAAACGGTGAAAGAACTGACAGAATTGTCCGAGAAATTTGAAACGAATTGAGCCAGTGAGTGAAATTTAACGATTCTCTCACTGGTTCTTTTCATTTCATATAAAATTAAAATTTCAATCAAATAAAAAAGTCAACTTACACATATCAAATTTCTTTTCATAGGTTATAACTTATATTCTATTTTAATTTTCAAAGTATACCATATCCCATGATCGTTCCGTTATTGATATCGTAGCTTCTCTGGTTCACGGCATCACTGGAGTTTCCCTCTACGGTGTATACGGTACTGCCCTCGGTTTTCTCCACGATTCCTACATGGTCTGAGGTTCCATCTCCGTTCCAGTCAAAAAAGATTAGGGTTCCGGGCTCTGGCGAGTATCCTCGGCTCTTCCATTTTCCCTTGTTCTGAAACCATGCGATTCCGTCATCACACAGAGAGAACTTCGGCATCTTACCGTTTTTGATTAATCCTGCCTGATCTCCACACCAGCTGGCAAAGCAGGCACACCATGCTACATGGCTGTCAAATCCATACCACGACCAGAACTTCTGGCCACCTTCATTTCCAAGCTGGGTAAGTGCCACGGATACAATCTGGCCGTTGCCTCCAAACAGGCCGGCAAACAATCCGCCGCTAGAATAATACCGCAGGACGTGAGGGACATATTCTGGATCCCCATAGGCACTCCAGCCATGTGAAGCCGCCTGTTCATTGGAAAACTGCAAAGCGTTTTCTGCACTGTAGCCCCCATACTTCCGTATCGCCCACGTTATGTATCCGTTGCCGTAGTTATATCCTTGCAGGGACAGTTTCAGCTTATCCATATCCTGCGGACTGGTGCATCCGGCTTCCTTCAGGCAGTCTGCATAATACTGGATTCCTACCTGTATGGAGTAATCTGCGTCCTGGATGGCATTGGGACTGTTGGAGTACCTGGTGTTGTATGGGCACTCACTGCTCTGCATGGGATCGGTCCCCCGGCCGCCAGATTCCTGCATCATGATTGCCTGTATCACGGAAACGTATTCGGGGATTCCATACTGGTTGGCGTATTTCTGGATGGTTGCCGTATAGGAAAGTACTTCCTGGCTGAGTGCTTCGTTGCTCTCTGAGCTTCCAGAGAATGCCGCACCGCCAATGATTCCGACCATGATAACCAATAAAAGAACGATAGCTGCTCCGGCGGCTCCCAGTGCAGCCATCATGGACTGCACGGTTTTCGCTGCCGCTTCCACGGCGGCTTTGGCTGCCTTGAAGGTGTTCTGCCCTGCCCTTGCCGTTTTCTGTATCCGGCGGACTCCATCGGAAGTCTGCAAGGCGGCTTTCTTCGCCGCCTGCTTCGCTGCCCTTCGTTCCATCTGCTTCTGCATCCGGGCTGTCAGGGCGTTGGAACTGGCCACCCGGAGCTTCTGCTCTGGCTGAATGCTGATCTTCGCAGACGGAGGGGCTGTCTTAATAGTACGCCTCTGTATATTCTTCGGTATCCAGCAGGGCTTCTACGCTCTCCGGCTGGGACTCTTTGGTTTCTTTTTCTTCCAGGAGCAGTTCCATACAGTCCAGAAGCGAGGTCTGGTGTTCCCGGAATCTCCGCTCTGCGTTAAAATCGTTCCAGTCATACTCCCGGAGCTTCTGGATCGTCTCTTCATCCACGCCCTGTTCACGCAGGATCTTCTCTTCCTCTGCTTTCCACTGGTTCCATCTATATTCTTCTTTTGCTTTATTGTAAGCCACTTATGTTTTCCTCCGATCTGAATTTTTGCGAAATCAAATCAGAGTATGGCGGTGCTCTGGTCCGTTCTTCCTGTCTACAGGAATGTCCGGCATTTCTGCTGTCTCCCTGCAAACACGGATCTCCTTTGTAATCATATCTTTACAAAGGCACAGTGTATCGGATGCACCTGTCAACTAACGGTCAGAAAACTGTCAATTGACGGTCAGTTTTTATCACCTTCTTTCCAGAATAAATAAAATAAGACGAACAATCTTTTTACAGATCATTCGCCTTACTGTTGTTCGTTTTCTTTATTCAATTCAAATTTGTAACCTATATCCCTGACACTGACGATACAATTCCCAGCACCATCTTCAACAACATTCAGCTTTTTTCTCAGTCGCTTTACCAGACACCAGATGATATTTTTAATATCACCAACAGGATAATCTTTCCAGACAAGCTGGTAAATCTGTTCAAACGTGTATACTCTCATCGGTGTCGCTGCTAATAAGTATAAAAAATTATATTCTTGTCGTGTTAAATGTAACGCTACATCATTCCAAAATACTTTATGTTTCTTATGATCCATTACAAGTTTTCCCTTATCAATCATCGTTTCGGATTGCTCTTGAGTTATTTTTTGTTTATTATTTCGTCGTGCCAATGAAAAAATCTGCAGATCTACTTCTTCTGTAGTGCTATTTATATCCATTACACAGTCTGCACCAGCGTATATTAATTCTTTTTTCCATGACATACACAATAAAGAAGAAGTATCCGTCAAAATAATAATTGGTATCTGCGTTATCTTTCTAATAGCAGATATAATATTACTTATGTTCTCTTTATAAAGGATCACTCCTATTATAAGTACATCATAAGAAAATAAACTCAAATTATGCAATAAAATTTGTAGATTTTCTGCATAATCTGAGTTTACCTCATTGAATAGTTTTTGATATGATTGATTGTCAAAATATGCTAATATTTTGTATTTTGTGTCTTTCATATTTCTATTTTAAAAAAGCAACACTTTCTATTTCTTCACAGGAAAATTATCAAATGTATTGTCAATTTTTTGTGCAGCAATCCCTCTCATCGCATGCTCTTTCAGTTTTTGAAAACTTTCATCACTGACTGCATGTTCCATGCGACAAGCATCAACTTCTGCAGTTTGTGGATTAACTCCAACGGCTATAAGTTGATAAGTAA
>NZ_JANFYP010000047.1:0-8403 GCF_024460535.1 Blautia sp. MSK.18.38
GAAGTGTGGTAACACATGGAGCTGACTGTTACTAATCGGGTGAGGGCTTGACCAAGAAACGCAGGTTAAGAATTGATTCAAAGAGTTTGATTAATGATCAACAAGCATGTATGTAGTTTTTAAGGTACAAACCTTAATTAAATATTTAAGTAATCCTCCTTAGCTCAGTCGGTAGAGCATGCGGCTGTTAACCGCAGTGTCGTTGGTTCGAGTCCAACAGGGGGAGTTTTTTTTGTTTCCTGTAAATGTAAAGTTTATGGGATTTTTTATGCTTGATCTGTGACAGGATAAGGATGTAAAAATGTGCAGATATAAATAAGATACATTTATATCTGCACGTTTATTTTTGTAACTACAAATAGAAATATTGACTGTTAGAGATAATCAATAAATTTATAAAGTTATGATAGAGAAATTCCGGCTTATCGAATGAAATTAGTCATGATCTTTTGCTCTGTCTCCGGAGCGTCGATACCGGCCTTTTTACCGGCTTCAATACATTTTAACAGCCATGCCATGTTATTGCCTAATGTACGCATGATCTGGAGGCCTTCAGCGTCTTTTCTGACGTCATCCGGGGTATTGCCGTGAACCATTGTCCAGTAGTTTCCGGACACGACAGGCATCTGATGATAGGTAAAGTATTTGATCAGAACATCCAGAGTAGCAGTAGTACCGGCACGTCTTGCGGAAGCAACAGCTGCGGCAGGCTTGTGGATCATATCCTTTCCGGCCTTGGAAGCGAATTTATCCATGAATTCGATGATCTGTCCGGAAGGAGAAGCCCAGTAAACCGGAGAACCAACAATAAGGGCGTCAGCCTCTTTCATAATGGCAGCTGCGGCAGCAACGTTTTCCTGAGAAGGATCCCCGGCCTGGAAGATTTCTGCCTCCACACCGTTCTTCTTTAAGGTTTTTGCGATCTCTGTAAGAGCTGTATAAGTGCAGCCTTCTTTGCGAGGACTGCCGTTGAGTAATAAAACTTTCATTATTGTCATCCTTTCATATGATTTTTTAAGTCATCATACTTTCAATTATATACAGAGAAAAAATAATGTCAATGTTTGAAAAAAACAGAAAAAATTTTTCCGGGTAGGGTTTGAGAAAGAAAATACAAACCCTTGGAAAGCCCATTTTATAAGGCTTTTGGGCCTGTTTTCCGTCTTTGTAAAAAAAATTGAAATTTTTCAAAAAAAAGCTTGCAATTATAAAAAAGGTATGGTATTATTTAACTCGTCGCTGAGGGAAATACAAAACAGCGAAACATAAAAAAGAAATATGGCTCCATGGTCAAGCGGTTAAGACACCGCCCTTTCACGGCGGTAACAGGGGTTCAAATCCCCTTGGAGTCACTTAAAACTAAACTGGATATTCATTGACTCGATTCAACATTTGGTGTTTAATACGCCGATGTGGCTCAATTGGCAGAGCAGCTGATTTGTAATCAGCAGGTTATCGGTTCGAGTCCGATCATCGGCTTTTTGGACCTTTAGCTCAGTTGGTTAGAGCAACCGGCTCATAACCGGTCGGTCCTGGGTTCGAGTCCCCGAAGGTCCATTTTAAAAGTTTTATATTTTGTATGGCCCAGTGGCTCAGTTGGTTAGAGCGCCGCCCTGTCACGGCGGAGGTCGAGAGTTCGAGTCTCTTCTGGGTCGTTCATATTTGGGGTCTTAGCTCAGCTGGGAGAGCATCTGCCTTACAAGCAGAGGGTCATAGGTTCGAGCCCTATAGGCCCCATTTTTGAACAAATTAATTGAATATGCGGGTATGGTGGAATAGGCAGACACAAGAGACTTAAAATCTCTCGGGGGCAACTCCGTGCCGGTTCAAGTCCGGCTACCCGCAGTATCAGTAAGATTCCTTTTTAGGGATCTTTTTTTGTATCATAAAATTTATTGATGAAAACGGGAAAATATTCCTAGCTTATTGGTAGGGATATTGACAAGGCTATTTTCCCATGATAGAATCCTGACAGTTGTAAAACAAATCGGACAGATATAAAAAATATATCCGTTGTCAGTATAAATATACATGGAAAGAATATAAGGAGAAGTCAGAAAATGCTGAATCAGTTTTCAAGAACAGAATTATTAATCGGAAAAGAAGGAATGGAAAAGCTGAAAAATTCCAGAGTCGCAGTATTCGGAATTGGCGGTGTTGGCGGATATACGGTGGAAGCACTGGTCAGAAGTGGCGTAGGTACCCTGGATCTCATTGATGATGATAAAGTATGCCTCACCAATATCAATCGCCAGATTTACGCAACAAGAAAGACCGTAGGGAAATATAAAGTTGACGTGGCCAGAGAACGTATTCTTGAAATTAATCCGGATGCAGTTGTAAATATCCACAAAACATTTTATGTGCCGGAGACAGCAGATTCCTTTGATTTTTCCCAGTATGATTATGTAGTCGATGCAATCGACACTGTAACCGGAAAGCTGATGCTCGTAGAGCAGGCAAAGGCTTCAGGAACACCGATCATCAGCTCTATGGGGGCCGGAAATAAGATGGATCCAACAGGTTTTATAGTGACAGATATTTATAAAACGTCCGTCTGTCCCCTTGCAAAGGTCATGCGCCGTGAACTGAAAAAAAGAGGAATCAAAAAACTGAAGGTGGTTTACTCACAGGAGAAGCCAATAACTCCAATTGATGATATGGCGATCAGCTGCAAGTCTCATTGCATCTGTCCTCCGGGAACAGAAAGAAAATGTACTCAGAGACGTCAGGTACCGGGAAGTAATGCCTTTGTGCCTTCCGTAGTGGGACTGATCATTGCCGGTGAGGTTGTAAAGGATCTTATTAAATAAAAATTGGATCATTTTGTGTTACTGAGAACGGAATGAACAGTAACCATTCTGTAAGAACAGATATTGCATGTATACTTATATTGTGCAATATCTGTTTTTTTGTGATAAAATATTTTTTACAGATAGTTTTGTAAATAAAAGAGAAGGACAGATAAAGTATGGGGATCGTTGAAAAATTTATAAAAGAAGGACAGCTGACAAAGGAAGAATATCCGGAACTTCTGCACTTATACCAGGATCCGGATGCGGTTCGTCTGCTTCGGGAAGAGGCTGTCCGTATACAGAAAAAATATTTTGGAAATAAAATATATACAAGAGGTTTGATAGAATTTACCAATTACTGCAGAAATGACTGCTATTACTGCGGGATCCGCCGTTCTAACAGGAATGCCAGCCGTTACCGCCTTACGAAGGAAGAAATCCTGCAGTGCTGCGAGAATGGCTATGAGCTGGGATTTCGGACATTTGTGCTCCAGGGAGGGGAAGACCCATGGTTTAATGATGACCGGATGGTTGACATCATCCGGCCCATCAAACAGGGATATCCGGACTGTGCGATCACGCTATCCATTGGGGAGAAATCAAAAGAAAGCTATCAGAGATTTAAAGATGCCGGAGCAGACCGCTATTTACTCCGTCATGAGACGGCCAGTGAGGAACATTATCGTTATCTTCATCCGGAGAGTTTAAGTCTTGCAAACCGTAAACAGTGTCTTTATACCCTGAAGGAACTGGGATATCAGATAGGTGCCGGATTTATGGTAGGTGCGCCGGGACAGACGCTGGAGTATCTGGCGGAAGACCTTGTTTTTCTTAAAGACCTGAATCCGCATATGGTGGGGATCGGACCATTTGTCCCGCACCATGATACGAAATTTGCAGAGGAACCGGCAGGAAGTGTGGATCTGACACTGTTTCTGCTGTCTGTCATCCGGATCCTGCTTCCACAGGTACTTCTTCCGGCAACCACAGCACTGGGGACCTTGGACCCCAGAGGCAGGGAAAAGGGTTTTCAGGCGGGTGCAAATGTAGTAATGCCCAATCTTTCTCCGGTGAAGAATCGTAAACAGTATGAACTTTATGATAACAAGATCTGTACAGGCGAGGAAGCAGCAGAGTGCAGAGGGTGCCTTACCAGACGTGTGGAGTCTGTAGGCTATGAAATCGTTACAGACCGTGGAGATTCCCCGATGACAGATTGACATGGGGTACAAAATACTTTCTTTTTTCAGTGATTTAAGGTAAAATACCAGTAAGATCAGATTGCTAAAAAATTAACAGCTGGTCAGAAATAAGCGGAATTTTCCTGCAAAGCGGAATGCAGGAAAAATGATGGAGTGCGTAAAATATGGAAAAATCAGAAAATGCTGTGCGGAGCAGACTTCTGGAAGCGGGGAAGGAAGAGTTCAGAGACAGGGGATTTCTGAAGGCTTCTCTTCGTGCGATCTGCAAAAAAGCAGATGTGACTACGGGAGCGCTATATTTCTTTTTTGAAAGTAAAGCAGCTCTTTTTGAAGAAATCGTGGAAGAGACGGTAGAGGATCTGAAGCGGATCATGGGAGACTTTACGGATCAGGAAAAACAACTGCATCCGGAAGAATATGACAGGATACTTATGGAATTTATCTGGGAAAACAGGGACATCGCAAAAATCCTCATAGATGGAGCTGAAGGTACCAGATATGTGAATTTCCGTGAGGATGCCTGTACGAAAATGGAGCAGATCCTTAATGAACGTTTTCAAAAGGAATGTGGACAAGAAGTTGATCACGAGCTGGTACATATCCTGGTACAGATGAAATTTCAGGGATATTGTGAACTGCTCCGGGGAAACTGCTCCAGGGAAAAACTCCTGGAAATTTCCAGAATTCTGCAGATATGTTCCAGCCAGTGCCTTCTGGCAATTGAGGCAGAACTAAACAGAAAGCATTAAAAACCATTGCTCATTCTCCTAAAGTATGTTATGATTAACTTGGTTAGTTTTAACAAACCGAGGGAGGTGTAAATAACGTGAGATCAAATGAATCATCTGAAGATTATTTGGAAACGATCCTGATCCTTGGAAACAGGAGTTCTCTTGTAAGAGCTGTGGATATCGCGGCAGAGATGGGCTTTAAGAAACCGAGTGTCAGTGTTGCCATGAAGAATCTTCGCCAGAAAAATCTCATCACAGTAGCCGACAACGGAGATATCCGTCTGACAGAGGACGGACATAAGATTGCCGATAAGGTATATGAACGTCATCAGCTGATCTCTTCCTGGCTGATGATACTGGGAGTCCAGGAAAAAACAGCGATTCATGATGCCTGCAGGATCGAGCACATAATCAGTGAGGAGAGCTTTCAGGCATTGAAAAAGGCAGTTTATGAGCTGAGGGAGCAGCAGGCTGTGCTCCATGGAGAAACTGCGGATCAGGTTTGATCCCTGCAGCAGAAGCTATCAGGAATTGACAACTGAAAAAATAAGAATATAATGGAAATCCAGGTTATGAAATGGAGGATACCAAAAGATGAAATTACTTTTTATACGACATGGAGACCCGGATTACACAATAGATTCCCTGACCGAAAAGGGCTGGAAGGAAGCGGAATTTCTTTCTGAAAAGATCGCAGCTCTTGATGTCAGGGATTTTTATGTTTCTCCGCTTGGAAGAGCAAAGGATACCGCATCCTGCACACTGAAGAAAAACGGAAGAACAGCTACAGAATGCAAGTGGCTGAGAGAATTCGACGTAAAGATCAGAAGACCGGATCTTCATGGGGAAAAGATCATTCCCTGGGACTGGCTTCCCCAGGACTGGACGAAGATCGAAAATTTCTACAGCTTTGACCGCTGGTGGGATAATGACATCCTGCGAGAGGGAAAAATGAAAGAAGAGTATGACTGGGTCACACAGAATTTTGATAAAGTTCTGGCAGAGCATGGATATGTGCGGGAAGGACATTATTACAGAGCAGAAAAAGCCAATGAAGATACGCTTGTGTTTTTCTGCCATTTCGGTGTAAGCTGTGTACTCATCAGCTATCTTCTCAGTATCTCTCCGCTGGTGATGCTGCAGAATTTCTGTGCGGCGCCGTCATCGGTGAGCACCATTGTTACAGAGGAGAGGCGAAAAGGGATCGCGTCCTTCCGTATGAGCTCTTTTGGAGACATTTCTCATTTGTATGCGCATCAGGAGCCGCCGGCTTTTGCTGCCAGATTCTGTGAGACATATGATAACAAAGAGCAGAGACACGACTAAAAAGCGAAAGAAACGGCTGTAATATTTCGTGTTTTTCCGGAAGACCATGGTAAATAATGATCAGCAGGATTATTTTGGAAAATGATTAGACTTCGTTAATAAATTTTATAATTTTACGGGGAATGTTTCATCCGCTTTTATCTAGTGCCATTATGTAGCTTTTCAAAAAGCCCGAAACCCTTGATTTTACTGGAAAAGTTTATAAAAAAACTTTCATCAGTGTTTATCACATATTAAGTTTTGCCCGTGGGGTAAAAATCAGTTTATGGGGTAAAGATTGGGGTAAACTGTGGGGTATGAGAACGATATAGATAAGTATTAGTAAAATACGATTTGACAAATATTTGAGCAGTTCGTATAATATACTTAACAAGGGAGCCGGAAGGTGAGTGCAGATCACCCGACCCGGCGAAATAAGATTAGTAAAAAATAGCTGTCATTCTCGCCAAAGAACAGGACGGCTATTTTTTATGTGTATAAGTCAAAATCGCAACGATCAGTAAAGCAGTTGTAAGTATAATTTGCAATTCTTCATAAGTACTCATAATGATCACTCCTCTCTGGTAAGGTGTCCATATCAGGCACGTTTTTATTGCTTTTTACCTTTGAAATTAATATTGTATACAAAATTGTGCGCAATTAAGGGACATAAAGAGGAGGCATTTTCGGATTTACCCCGGTGAGAAAGTGAAGATGTTTTGCTACATGGTAATTTAGATGGAACAGAATGTGAGAAACCAATAGAAAAGATATGGTGGTTCGGTTATAATAAAGAAAAGATATATTTAATATTGATAGGCAGAAAGAAATGCTGGTATTTTAAAATATAAAAGATTTGATTTTTGGTTGTTAAAGAGTATAATAGATAGTATCTGATAGAGGAGGAAAAAAATGGGAGTATTATCTGATGCGCGAATTATAGAAAAAATTTATGATGAAAGTATTATTATTTCACCATTTATATATGATCACGTACAACCTGCCTCTGTTGATCTGACATTAGGAAAAAAAATTAAGATACCCAACAGAATTGAAAATGCAGTAAATGTATATGATGAGCAACAGGAGATATATGAAGAACGAGAAATTGAGCAGTATACATTAAAACCTAATGATTTTATTATTGCATTTGTTCGTGAAACAATTCAATTACCTGCAAGTATAAGTGGATTTGTAAAAAACAGAAGTAGCTTAGCAAGAGTGGGTTTAGATGTTAGCGCGAGCAGCTATGTTAATCCAGGTTATCATGGGCAGATGACAATTACTATAAAAAATATGAATCCAAATTCTGTAGTTATACATAGTGGAATGAGAATATGCCAGCTTATTTTAGTTGATGTTGAACCAGAGGCTAATATTGATTATAGTAAGAAAGAAGATGCAAAGTATCAGGAAGAAAAAGGTGGAGAGGTAGCGAAGCTTTATTTGGATCGAGAATTTCAAGAATATAATCAGTTGAAAGATAAAGGTAGCATAAGTAATTTCTTTGAACAAAGATTAAGAGATAACGAGAAATCAATTGATGATATTTTGTCTGATGAACAAAAAAGAAATTTGGGATTAAAATAAATGGAGAGTATAGATTCTTTAAGAGCAATATTACACGAGATACGTCCGCAGCTTATAAAGTGTATTCATGATAAAAAAGTTAAAGAATACATAGAGCAATATGAGCAATTACATGATGGAAAAAAGCCAAATAGGAAGAAAATTGACGACTTCAATAATATTCTAATTGCGCAAAAGATTTCTGTCGAAGAGGCGGATAAAACAATTGAAGAATGTTTACAAGAAGTAGAAAAACAGATAAGAAAAGAACAAAAGAAGAAGAAGATAAAAGTAATAGGGATAAATACGATTGTATTGGTAATGATCCTCAATTTAGTGGGTGGTTATATTGGCACTTATTTGAAAGAAGCATTGCAGATTAATATTTTAAAGAATTATGAATTCTTTTCTTTTCCCAATTTGATTAATGCAGTATTGATTGGTTTGATAATAATGATTCAATATGTTGTTTATGTAGTAAGAAAGGATTCGTAAATATGCATGAAATTTTAGAAAAAAGACCATATAAACATTTTAAGGGGAATTTATATTATGTACATGAAATTGTATGTCACTCGGAAACTGGAGAACTGTACGTTTCATATCAAGCACTCTATAGTCCCTATAAATTTTATATTAAGCCATTGAAACTATTTGCTGCAAAAGTTGAAGATGGACGTACAGATAATTTATTGCATCAGAAATATAAATTTGAATTATATGATGGCAATATCGACGGAAAATTAGAGACTATGAAAAAATCTCTGTAAATAGGATTCTTCTATGATAAGAAAGGGTGAG
>NZ_JANFYP010000048.1:0-7234 GCF_024460535.1 Blautia sp. MSK.18.38
CAGGATAAGAAAAACCCTGACCGTCATGGAATCCGTATCCCTGTATTAGACGAAAACGGAATTCAGAAGATTGGAGCAAGAAACCGCCTGCAATGGAAACGGGTGCTGACCGATGCTACTGGATGGAACAATCCAAAAAATTGTGAACTGTGGCGGAGTGAATGGGCAAAGGTATGTAATGAACATCTGCCTTTGCATAATCAAGTTGATCATCGTTCTTATGAAAAGCAGGGAAAACTCCAGATTCCTACCATCCATGAAGGAGCTGACGCAAGAAAGATTGAACAAAAGTTTTTTGCCGGGCAGGAAATAAAAGGCTCGTGGAAAGTAGCGGAAAATCAAATCATAAAACAACAAAACACGTTATTGCAAAAGATACTAAACACCTTTGGGAAAGTATCGGGTGCATTATCATTATGGAAGGAGCGATTAAATGACATTAGAAGAAAGCCGGGAAATTATACCCTTAATGGAATCCATGATTGGTCAAATCGAAGAACAGCAGAACCTAATGGCAGAAATGATTCTGGAAATGCAGAACCGGGACACTCAACTCTCTCTTATGCAAAAACAGAATCAGAAATTACAAAAATTAAACAACGAGTTATCCGAGCTGCTCAACATTTTGCCAAATACCGAGGAACTGCTTTCCAAGATGGAAGAACAGAAAACGAAGATAGAGCTTTTGGAAAACGAAAATCAGCAATGGCAGAAATTGGCACAGAAGCTGAACAGCGAAAACAGTTTATTACTGAAACAGAACACCGAATTGCTGAACTGGAACAGCAGATAGAGAAAGGACGTGATATAGATGAACGAATCCAGAGAATCAAAGAACGCCGAACAGTTGGAAGAACTTCTGCTCTTGACCGAGGAGATACAAGAAGAACTAGAACAGAAAGAACAGCTTATCGTGGAACTGAAGACGCAGCTCAGCGAATCTCTGACCTTGAACGAGAAATTAAACAAAGAGAACAGAGCCGGGAATATTCAAGCATTAAAGAACGACTTGAAGCTGGCAGACAGAGCATTGCGGATCGAGAAAGAGAAGTTGCGAAGCGCAAACGTCATGATAGAGGAATGTCAAGATAAAATATGCTATTTAACACAGGAACGGGATTATGCCCGGACACATCAGAAAATCGTAGAAATACCGGTAGAAAAGCCGGTACTCTATGAAAAATGTGAAGCCTGTGACCGGACAGCCTATCAGAATGAAAAAGCGAAATACGAAACACAAAAAGAGCGACTTGCAGGACAATATAAAGCAAAAACGGTAATGTTCCAAACAACCTTGTTCCTTCTTGCATGGTATTCGTTGACAACCACTCTTTTTCAGGCAGTACAGTCAGATATGTTCCTTGTCGATTGTAAATCATTCTTCAATGATTTAGCATCATTCATACAAACCTTTGTCGGATGGACGATTGATGCCGGGCATTCTGCGGCACAGATTAGTACAAAAATTCCAAATGCTTTTATAGCCGGAATGGTATATTGGTTATTGCTAATATTGATTGTAGGAATATACGTAGCAGGAACAGGGATGCTGGCGATACTGATAGAAATAAAGGTTATAGAATTATATAAGAAAAACTGTTGGGATGTTATTACTCTACTAATGATACTGACAAGTGTTGCTATTGTCATTTATTTTGGAGAATCAATCAAAAAAGTAATGCCCATAAATCTTTTGTTTCTTTTATTATTTATACAGGGAATATATCTTGGAATCCGGTGTTATCTGAACACTCTTTACTGGACAAACCGATAAAAGAAAGGGCGGCAGTATTTTACTGTCGCCCTCTGGTTACTTATAAAGATTGGGTATTCTCTCTAATTCTATTGCTATATCCAATGATACTAACCACTAAAGAAATTCTAAAAATCCTGATTATAAATCTATCTTCTAATCTCACTTATGATATTCTCTTTTCCCATCTTCCAAGCCGGAAACATTACTGCCACTACTGCAATCACTACATTCAGCACCATAATTCCATTCAGAACCAGATTCGGAATATTAGTAGTATAATGTAAAAACTGCAGCACATGAGCCAGATAATAATTCATCACTCTGCGAAGAACTCTGTTATAAATAAGATAGATAAATACATCCGCCAACAATCCATACAGAATACCTGTCTGTAAAATCATCTTGTAAAATCCGCCGTCCGTAATCCCTATTGCTCTGATAATCCCGTACTCTCTTCTTCTGGTCAGAATCGTATGACTCATGCTGTTTACGATATGGAACAGGCTGATAATCAGCAGAATCACTGCAATACTGGAAAAGAAGATCTGCTGCTGTCCAAGATAACCTTTCTGTGTTGCAATTGCGGTCGTATAATCCTGCAATACTGCCTTGGGAACATCTCGGATTACTTGTAATAACTGATTGCTCACGATCTTTGCATCCGCACTATCAGCCGGCGATGCATTGATAAAACTATAATCTGTAATTCCAAAGTTTTCTTCCATCTGTTCGCCTGTCATAATCACACTCTGCGCATTTTTCCAGACTTCTGTATTCAGAAAATCTTTCTCCTGCGCCAACGGTCTGTTTACGATTGCCGCAATCTCAAACTCTTTTTCAATATAGTTTTCTTCGCCACTTTGGAATTTTAACAGTTCATCTGTATAGTTTTCTGTCTTTGGTACTCGAAGAGTAATGGTATCGCCCGGCTTCTTTCCATAAAAAAAGTAATTTCCCTGACCGTCCATATTCGCCGTCACAATCACTTGATTATTATTCTTTATTGTTTCCGGCTGAATCTCTCCCTCCAGAATAAAATCCCGAAGCTGTTCTATCATCGCTTCATCGTAACCGTACACATTATATTTAATCCGATAATTTCCATCTTCCTGCTGCTTACAGATCCCATCATATCTCTGGATATAATACGGCTCCTGATTTTGATATTTGAAATAGTCACTCCATTCTTCTTCTGACAAAAATTCGTTTTTGGAAATCTGTAATTCCCCCATCGTATACTTTGTCGCATATACATTCTCTGTTTCCGGCATGTTTTTAATCTTATCTGCTACCGCCTCCGGAATCGTATCCTTCAGCGAGTCAGATTTTAAAGAAATACGGTACTCAGAACCAAGCCCATCATCCGATATCAGCGAAAGTTCTGCGTGAACCTTCAAATTTTCTACCATATAGGTGGTACATAAGAAAATGCAACCGCCGATAGACAAGGATAATAAAATCCCTATTACCTTTCGTTTATTGGCAAACATGAATTTCCGCACCACTACATTTGCCATATTAACATTTCGCATAGCGTATATTTTTCTTCTTTTTACAAAAGAAGTATCTCCACTCATCACAGTTTTCAGCGAATCTTTCCGCATGGAACGAACCACGAGAAAGGCAACGAGTGCTAACGAAATCAGTAGAAATACAAAACCAAACACAACAGCTTCCTTTGAAACAAAAAACTCTACTGTATTTTCTCCTTCTGCTAACGTATGGTCCGCAACAGAAAGACCATTCCCTGCTCCACTGATTCCTTTTCCACCAAATACACCGCTAAATTTCTGATACATAAGGCTTAAAACACCATTTCCTAAAAGACATCCTAACGGATATCCAATGAAAAATAACGTCCAAAGTTCCAAAAGTAAGGTGCCACCAATCTGCGCTTCACTGATACCTAATGTCTGTAATATTCCGTACTCAGAAGTTCTCTTCGATACAGAAATACTGAATACGCTGTAAACTACGAAAAGACTGAACAGACATAACAGGAAAATCATTCCGTTGTAAGCCAGATTGTAGTCGCTCTGCAATTTCAAAACGATATAAGTGAAGTTTCCTTCTTCTTCAAACAGACCAAATTTCACGATTTCAGAAATGCTGCTTGGTGCTTCTCCGCCAAGATACTGTATTACTTCATCATTTTCTGCTACCGATTCAGAAGATAATTTATGTTCCTGTAAAAAAGCATCCAACTGTTTATATAACTTCTCATCTTCATTAAAACTGAGATATAAAAACGTCTGGCTTCCTCGACCTTTAAAAGAATCACTTACAAAAACTTCCATTTCACTGGAACTTGCCGCCCATTCGCTTTTCAGAACACCAGTAACAATATACTCTTTTTCACCAATGCGAAGGGAATCTCCTAAATTCCCTGAAAATCCAAGATTACTAAGCACAAATCCATCCGCTGCAATTTCATTTTCTTTCTCAGGGAATGTTCCTTCCAACAAGTCTCTGTGTGCCATTTGACGATAAGTTTCATCGGCATGGATAAAACAGATCATAAATTCTTCTGCCACAACGTCACGGATTTCCATTTTTCCACACTGTTCCAGCGTATATCCTTTTCCTTTCTCACCGCTTTCTACAGAATTAAAAAGTTCCTTATCCGTTTCAATATAATAATGCCAGTCTCCGTAAATAGTTTTGCTGTTCGCCAGATCACTTTTCTGACTGCTGTAAATCAAAGAAGAAATCCCGGAAAGCAATGATGCTGTTAATAAAATACTCGCAAAAATTGCAAATGTCTGGCTCTTGTAATACCGCATATATTTCCATGCCAGCTTTAACATACGACATCACCGCCTTTTGCCGGAAATCTTCTCTTTCCTGTAACAATCTGACCATCTTCAATATGAATTACTCTGTCGCAAGTCTGTGCAATGGCTTCATTATGCGTTACCATGAGAATCGTCTGATTGTACTTACGACAACTCGTTTTTAATAACCCCATAACCTCAATGGTTGTGGCTGAGTCCAAATTACCTGTCGGTTCATCGCAAAGCAGGATACTCGGTTTATTTGCCAAAGCTCTGGCGATTGCAACTCTTTGCTGCTGACCGCCGGATAATTCGTTTGGATATTTCTTGCGTTTCTCCCAAATGCCCAGTTCCCGCAACAATTCTTCGATATATTTGCGGTTAATATGTTTTCCACAGTCAAATGTAACCGGCAATGCCACGTTATCATACACATTCAACACAGGCATTAAACTATAATTCTGGAATACAAACCCTATATTTCTTCTACGGAAAATCGTCAGTTCTTTTCTTGAAAGAGAACCAATCTCTTTATTCTTTATAAAAATCTGTCCACTTGTCGGATTATCCAGACCACCGATTAAATTAAGACAAGTAGATTTGCCTGAACCAGATGTGCCTACAATGGCAACAAACTCGCCTTCTTCTACTTTTAGATTGATATTCCGTAGTGCCTTTACCTGATTATCTTTTTCTCCATATATTTTCTCAACATTTCGTAATTCTAAAATACTCATCCGTCATCACTCCTCTTTTCTTGATACATCCAGTATAACTGCCGTATCTTGCAATTTCTTTACAAACGGATGATTAGTTCTTACAGTTTTGTAAGAACACAGAAAAACAGCTTCCCTTTCCATACTCGGAATCTACCGTCATATATCCTTTTTCTTTTTCCAAAATCAGATTAGAAAGATACAAACCAATCCCAGAACCTTCCATATTCTCAACTTCTGGGCTTCTATAAAATCGTTTGAATATATCGGTCATTTCCTCCTGCCGGATACCACGCCCATTATCTGCAATCTGAATCTCTGTGTATAAATCATAACTTTTTACACAAATGGAAATAGTTCCTCCTCTATCGGTGTACTTAACAGCATTTTCCAACAAATTTACAAATACTTCTGCTGTCCATTTTCGATTATGATACAGTAATCTGTCCTCAAATGGTTCCAATGTAAAGTTGATTTCCTTTTTTTCCAGTTTCTCATAAAGCGTATCTACTGCGTCTAAAATCGTCTGCTTGATCCCTATTGCTTTTCCTTCAAAGCCATCAATATTTTGCTCCAATTTTACCATCTTCGATAAAGACTCCACAATCCAACTCAGCTTGTCAATCTGTCGTTGCATTTTTTCAGAAAACAATGTTTTCCGTTCTGATGTAATTTCCTCTTTACTTAAGATTTCTGCATAGAGAGAAATATTCGCTAAGGGCGTTTTTAATTGATGAGACATATTAGATACCAGACTTTTCACCTGCTCTTTTTCTTGTTCGGCACTATTCACGTGATTATCAAGCACTTCCTGTATCTGCTTGATTTTACTGACAAGGGCAGAATATTCTCCTTCTTCCACATCAGAAGCTGCAATCATTTCCCGATTTAACACACTGTCCAGCAAACGGTCAATCAGGCGATATGTTTTTCTTTTTTGATATATGCTATATCCAATCGACAAACACAAAAGCACTGCTAAAAGTATCGTAATCCACATCTCTTTATTCCTTCCAGATATATCCGATTCCATGAACTGTTTGAATCCATTTTGGTTTCGATACATCATCCTCTATCTTTGTACGAAGCCTGCTGATATTCACAGACACCGTATTGTTATCTACATATTTTCCATCACTATCCCATATCTTCTCTAAAATCTGCTCCTTAGAAAGGATATGATTCTTATTTTCAATCAAATACACCAACAGACGGTATTCCAATTTGCTAAGAGAGATTTCTGAACCTCTTTTATATACTTTACAAGTACTCTGGTCTATGCTTAATGAACCTGTAACAATCTTTGTACTTTCAGATTTTTCTTGAAGTATCCGCTTCATTCTTGCTTTTAATACACCCAGAGAAAATGGTTTTGACAAGTAATCATTTACCCCTAATTCTAAAGCCTTTATCTCATCCATTTCTGTATCACGAGCAGTCAGCATAATGATTGGGATATTGCTGTAGCTACGAACTTCTTTACAGAGTTCAAAGCCCGTTCCGTCCGGCAGGTTACAATCCAAAAATACAATATCATAACCACCGTTTGCGATTTCTTGTAAACCATCCTTTTTTGTCCCTGTCTCTGTCACATCATATCCATCACCAGAAAAGGAGAAGGAAAGTCCCTCTCTCAAATCAACATCATCTTCAACTATTAGAATTTTATATTTTTCCATCATGTATTTCCTTTATTGCTTCATATCAAATTACTGCTTTTTACTTCATATTTCATTATACAGTAACCACCCTCGTTGTAAAGCAAAAAGCAAGCCATTTCAGACTTGCTTTCCACCATACAGTTTTAAAAATTAAACTCTATTGTAAAATGCGTATTAGCAATCATCTTGCATCTTAAGAACCCTCAAGAAATGAGATAGATCTACAACAATATTTCACTTCTTGCTTAATAAAGTTCTAATGAATCTTCTGCATCCACCCACATCTGTAAATTGCCATCAAGATATAATCTTGCATATTCCAAAGGC
>NZ_JANFYP010000049.1:0-7180 GCF_024460535.1 Blautia sp. MSK.18.38
GACGGATATGTATTTATGAACTAATTGTTCTTTTTCAGTATACTACATCAGGGAAGGGAGAACAAGTGTTTCTTTTATACTATAGAGATTTTTTTGAGCAGATATGCTCAGATGTGCAATTCATCTCCCCACCTGAAGAGGTGGGAGAATTCTTGCTACATTTGTTAAAGATATTAAAGGGTTGCGGCTATAGAAATCAGGCCCCAAAGCTGAGACATTCTCTCAATGAATTTCCCGACCGATCCATTCCATGATCACATTTACAATATATTCCTGCTCCGCTTCTGTCAATTCCCGTCCTTTCGGAATATGATGCCATTTTTCCAGACATCCCCTGCAACAGGTAGCTGTGGCATGCTGGGCTACAAAAACCGGATGCCCTCTCATCGGTGTCTGTTTTCCATCATTTGGTATTTCTGCCGGTGCAAGACGCTTTCTGATAAAATCACAGGCATGCTCACGTACTTTCTCCATTCCCTTTTCTGATACATAACTCCGATCGTTTGCCTTCAGGGAAAAACTGCTTCTGAACTTTGACTGCGACAGACGTTTCCAGAGATTTCCCTCATAAACTGCCGGTGTCTCACATACCATAGAAGGCTGGATGCTGCCCTTATAGACGATCATCTTCTTACTGTCACTTCCGTTCTCATTTGCGGTCTCGTCTACTGCTTCTTTCAAAAGCTGTGCCTTCACTTCCTGTGCTTCTTTGCTGTCCGGCTGCAGACGTCTTGCCAGACATGTATTTCTGCCAGTTGTCGTTTCATTTTTTATCGCATAATACACAGCTTTCTTCTCTCCGACAAGTACCAGGATCTTTTTCGCCCTGGTCACACCCGTATAAAGGAGATTTCTCTGCAGCATGACAAAATGACTCATGGTAAATGGCATGACAACGATTGGATATTCGCTTCCCTGGGATTTGTGGATCGTCACTGCATAGGCAAGCGCCAGTTCGTCCAGCTCTGTCACATCATAGACTACTTTCCGTTCATCAAACAGAACTGTCAGTTCCCGTTCTTCCACGTCAACTTTTGTGACAGTCCCAATATCTCCGTTAAATACTTCCTTATCGTAATCATTCCGGATCTGCATCACCTTATCCTTCAGCCGGTACTGTGTGCCGCCTCTCCGCAGAAAGATCTTTGACGGATTCATGGCTTCCTGCAGCACCTGGTTCAGATTTACTGCCCCACATTCGCCTCTCTGCATCGGAGTCAGCACCTGAATATCCTGCAGTGGATCTACATGGTAGTATCTCGGCAGGTTCGTCTTACAATATTGGACGATAGTATCCACCACTTCCTGATTACTCTCTTTGGTGGCAAAGAAAAAGTCGGCATCTTTCCCGCCTCTCATATCAATGCCTTCCCCTTTATTGATCCGGTGTGCATTCATGATGATCCGACTTCCCTGTGCCTGACGGAAAATCCGTGTCAGACGAACTACCGGAACACATCCGGAATCAATGATATCTCTGAGAACATTGCCCGCTCCGACACTTGGCAGCTGATCAATGTCGCCTACCAGAATCAGAGACATCTGCTGCGGCAATGCTTTTAAAAGATTATACATCAGCATAATATCGATCATGGAACATTCATCCAGTATCAGCACATCTCCTTCCAGCGGATGCTCTTCATTTTTCTGATAGCCTTCCGGAGGTTTATATTCCAATAACCGGTGAATCGTTTTTGCTTCCATTCCAGTTGCTTCTGACATTCTCTTTGCTGCTCTTCCAGTCGGTGCAGCAAGAATGATCTGACATCCAGCCTGCTTATATGCAGAAATAATTCCCAGAGTTGTTGTAGTCTTTCCGGTTCCAGGTCCACCGGTCAGCACCATGACCTTAGAAGAAACTGCTGTCTTTACCGCCTGCCACTGAATCTCGTCATAAGTAATTTCTGATGAAGCTGCTACTTTCTCCAATATTTCTTCCGTATCCTCAGATTTCTTCTTTCCACAGGACATCAACCGAAGCAGCCGCTTTGCACAGCCACTTTCTGAAAAATAATATGGGGGCAGATAGATTGCTTCCCGATCTTCTGCTTCATCTCTGATCACATCATTCGTGCGGATCATCTCATCCAAGGTGATCTCCAGCTCCGGTTCTTCCACTTCCAGAAGTTCCTTTGCCCTTCCAGTCAGCTGTTCTCTTGTTGTATAACAATGACCTGCTTCTGCCAGCTTATTCAATGTATAAAAAATACCACTGCGCAGACGGACAAATTTGCCTTTGTCAATCCCCATCTTCTGTGCAATGGAATCCGCTGTCTTAAATCCAATTCCCCAGATGTCATCTGCAAGCCGGTATGGGTTCTCCTTTACGATTGCAATGCTCTCACTTCCATACGTCTTGAAAATCTTTGTCGCATGAGAGGTGCTGACCTCATGACTCTGCAGAAAAAGCATGATATTCTTGATCTCTTTCTGCTCCTGCCAGCTTGTTTTGATCCGGTCTACACGTACTTTTCCTATACCTGATACTTTGAGCAGTTCATCTGGTGTCTCTTCAATAACATCCAGTGTATCCTTCCCGAATTTTTCCACAATTCTTTTTGCAAACTTTGGACCAACGCCCTTCACCAGACCGGAACCAAGATATTTTTCGATTCCATATACTGTGGCAGGAAGTGTCTCTTCAAATTTCTCCACCAAAAACTGCCGCCCATATTTGGCATCCATCTTCCACATACCTTCCAGAGACAGCACAGAACCAACATGGGTATCCGGCATCGTGCCAACTACTGTGACAAGATCACTGTAATTCTTCACCGCACATTTCAGAACCGTGTAGCCATTGTCGGCATTCTGATATGTAATTCTCTCAACTACACAACGTAAGTGCTCCATGCCCGTCTCCTTCTCTCATGAAATTTCTTCTCCTTTTGTACATTCTGTGTTTCTAATGCGTGACTTATATTGCGGATATTCAGTAATAAACCGCTTAATTACATTGGCATCATTCCAGTAATGCATTGGAAAAATGACATTGCAATCTACATTTTTAAGGAAATACAGGATCCCGTCAGCATAGTGATCTCCCTGTCTCGGATCCAAAGGAACAAATGCAGCGTCAAAATGCATACCCTTGATTTTCCTGATCGCCGCGCGATATGCTGAAGTAAGTCTCTGGTTATCAGCTTTCGACCCACCATCCCAATACCAGTCGTTTAAATCACCGGCATGATAAATGGTACCTTCCTTTGTTTTGACAATAAATGCGACACCACTATCGTTAGATAGCAATGTATCAACTTTGGTTTCATTATCCAAACTATAAGCTTGATCATGATAAACATATGTGATCTTCATATCCGACAAATGATTCCTTTTTCGTATATCATTCGCCAGGATTGCCTGATAAGTCATTCCCATATCATCAAGGATCCCAAAAATTTGTGGGTTAAAATGATCCTTATGGAAGTGACTGCAAAAAACGATCACTTCTTTCTCCTTGTCAAGATTCGGTAATTCACCCTTGTAATAATCAAAAATATAGTAGCAGTCTCTGGTCTCAACCAAAAATCCACTGTGGTTAATGTAAGTAATTTTCATAATATCACCTATATAAATTAACGCCGGTACCGGATAGCAAATCTTTCTTTGCCATGTTTATTTTTCCTTTTTCGAGCGTTTGTAAATTTCACGACAACAGCATTTCTAATGCAGATTTTATCGTATTTTTTAGATTCCGTCCATCCTTTATCCACAGCTGGTAGAAAAATGTGAAATGATACTTTTACAAATTCTATTACTTGTTGTTAGTTCATAATTTATGTATAATCCTGTCTTTGACAGTCCTCTTTCACAGTATTAATATCCTGCACCAGTGTCCGTATTTTTCAGGATCTTAATAAGACGGCTTGTTCCAAGACGCTCTGCGCCAAGACTGATAAATTTTTCTGCATCATCGAAGGATGAAATTCCACCTGCTGCCTTAACTTTTACATCTTTTCCAATATATTTCTTCATCAGCTCTACATCTGCAAAAGTTGCTCCCGCTGTAGAAAATCCGGTAGAAGTTTTGATATCATCCAGGATTCCTCGAATATCATCCCATGTTGCAGTCTGTCCAAGTAATGTGTGATCCACCTTTTTTAATATATCTTTTTTATCCATTTTACCTTCCTTTTACTTCAGTTCATCCAGAAGAGAACTTCCAATTGTTCCCTCCGGCATCTTAACTTCAAAATTATCTGCGATCGTTGCACCGATTACTGCAAAAGTATTCTGATCTTCCAGTTTTCCGTATCCCTCCATAGATGGGGAATAAGCAAAAAATGGTACTTTTTCTCTTGTGTGATCAGTTCCTGTATGCGTCGGATCATTTCCGTGGTCAGCTGTAATGATCAGAAGGTCATCCTCACGAAGCTCATCAAGAAGTTCACCAAGTTTTACATCAAATCTTTCAAGTTCCTCTGCATATCCCTTTACATTGCGTCGATGTCCCCAAAGAGCATCGAAATCTACAAGATTTACAAAACAAAGCCCCTCAAACTCTCTTTTCGCAATGTCAATTGTCTGCTCCATTCCATGAACAGAGCTTTTTGACTTATTAGACTCTGTCAGTCCCTCGCCGTCAAAAATATCAAAAATCTTTCCAACGGAGATCACATCATAACCTGCATCCTTCAATGCATTAAGCGCAGTTTTTCCGTAAGGCTTCAGTGCATAATCATGGCGGTTGCTGGTACGTTTGAACTCACCTTTTTTCTTGCCAAGGTAAGGTCTTGCAATAACACGTCCGACTTTCCACTCATCCCTCATGGTGATATCACGAGCGATCTCACAGCAGCGATACAATTCATCCAGTCCGAAAGTCTCCTCATTTCCGCAGATCTGCAATACAGAATCAGCAGATGTGTAAACGATCATATGACCGGTAGCGATTTCTTCCTCAGCCAGTTCATCCAGGATCTCTGTTCCGCTGGAGCTCTTGTTTCCAATTACTTTATGTCCCGTTCTCTTCTCAAGCTCATCAATCAGCTCTTTTGGAAATCCGGTCTCTGTAAAAGTCTTAAACGGTTTTGTGATGTGAAGCCCCATCATTTCCCAGTGTCCTGTCATAGTATCTTTTCCGGTACTGGCTTCTTTTAAAAATGTATAATAACCCATTGGTCGCTCCACTGCTGCAACCTGTTTCAACGGATGAAGATTTGCAATTCCAAGCTTCTGAAGGTTTGGAATCGTAAATTCATCTACATTCTGGGAAATATGTCCCATAGTATCTGTTCCTTCATCCCCGTACTGGGCTGCGTCCGGCATTTCTCCTGCCCCAAAGGAGTCTATTACAATAGTAAATATTCTCTTATATTTCTTCATAATTTTTGTCTCCTTTCTGATGTCTTACTTATGGATCTTACATATTTACAACAACTTTTGTTACTAATTCCTTGAAGGATTTCGCTACGCGGTCTGCTGTTTCCTGCACTTCTTTATGGTTAAGCTCTTTTTGGGAAATTCCTGCTGCCATATTTGTGATGCAGGAAATTCCACAGATTTCCATTCCCATGTGCCGGGCAGCCATAGCTTCGCATGCGGTGCTCATTCCAACTGCATCTCCACCCCATCTCTGTGCAAGTCTTACTTCTGCAGGAGTCTCATAATTTGGTCCTGTAAACTGTACATAAACACCTTCCTGAAGTTTGATGTCACATTCTTTTGCACATTTGCGGATCACATCCTGAAGACGGCGGCTGTATACCTCACTCATATCCGGAAATCTGGTTCCCAGCTCATCCATGTTCGGTCCTATCAGAGGGCTTGGAACTCCCGTTGTAATGTGATCTGTGATCATCATGAAATCTCCCGGTTTATAGGAAGGATTAGCTCCTCCTGCTGCATTAGTGAGAAGGATTTTTTTCGCACCGAGCATTCCCATAAGACGCGTTGGAAGAACAACATCTGACATTGCGTATCCTTCATAATAATGAACACGTCCCTGCATGATTACAACCGGTGTTTTCTCCACATACCCAAACACAAAACGTCCCTTATGTCCTTTTACAGTAGAAACCGGAAATCCCTCGATGTCCGTATAGTCGATGGTCTGTTCAATCTGAATTCCATCTGCAAAATCTCCAAGTCCGGATCCAAGGATCAGTGCAACTTCTGGTTTGAAATCAATTTTCTTTCTTACGCTTTCCAGGCATGTCATTAATTTTTTATACATGATTACTTCTTCCTTTCTTTTGGGTGTTGTCATTATATTTATGCTTTTTTCATAAAGGCAATTCCTCTGCAATGGTCTTTCCAATGCCCTGCGCGCCTCCCGTCACAATCACTACCTTATTGTTAAACTCCATATAAAATCCTCCCCAAAAATCCGCTTTCTATTTCTGTTGCCACAACATTGTGTATTCTTTTTCACCAGTAGCATCATCGAATCCTTCACATTGAATATCGAACCCTTCTCTTTGATAAAAAGAGAGGGCTCTGGCATTCTTCTGGTATACGTTTAATCGCAATCTAACTTTTTTATTCTTGATATAGTCTAATAAAAGCTTACCTATACCACATGACTGCATTTCATCAGAAACAAAAATACCTTCCATGTATTCGTTACTTAATCCGACAAACCCCTGAATCATTTTATCATCTTCATACACATAGACTTCCGCCTGTAACATCATTTCTTTCACTAATTCATAATTACTTGTGCTTCAAGTACATCCTTCATATAAGAACTATCCAGGCCTTTCCCAATCTGAGAATCCCATTTGAAAATCAGATCATCCTCAAAAGCATCCGGCTGAATACTCTGCTTTATTATACCTTATGGGAGAGGGTTTGTCATTGAAATCTCCAGGAAGCAAGCGTGGCAAAGACACCCGAAAGTAACGATAGCAACAAAAAAACAGTTCCGGACATACTGAGGTTAATCAGTGTATCTGAACCTGTCTTTTCTATGGTCTTTCCAATGAATAGCTGGGCTGGCTTTTCCTTGGAATGGATTATTTAATTGTAAAAAATTCCCGTGAAATGCTTTATAAAATAGGTAATTTTACAAAGTCTATTACTTGTTGTTAATTCATAATTTATGTATAATAAAATTAATATAAGAAATACACGCTCAGCATGCGGCCTGGAACATAAATAATCCGCGAGTTTAGCGATATACGAGGAGGAAATTCTCATGGGTAAACAATCCACCAGGGAAAACAAAACAATTTACCAG
>NZ_JANFYP010000005.1:0-168775 GCF_024460535.1 Blautia sp. MSK.18.38
ATTCCGGGACAATATGCGCCAGTGTTGTCTCGATACTGTCGATTCTTTCCACCATAATATTTTTAAATGTACCGGAAGGTGTGTCTTTCACATAGCCAAGAGGTACCCGCGCCAGCTTGTCACAGCAGGATTTTCTTATATTTGCAAGTACTGCAAACGTTGCTTTATGTGACAATGCTGTCGAAAGTGAATGAAGCAGTTCTGCAATGATAAACGATAATGCAATCAGAACCGCTTTTGCAAGATATATTTCAAACTCCTTTTCACCATTTAAAAACAGCTTTACTATATCTGCAATAATAAAATACGGCAAAATCTTAAAAATCACATTTCCGATTGCAAGTAACACACTCCATACATAGGCAATTCTTTTTTGTCCGGCCCATGTCAGGATCCAGCTGATTGCCGACTTCTTTTTTTCTTTCACATTCGTTCACTCCTTACTTTGGTTTTATTGTTGTTTCTTTCATTAGTTTATTCTAACTCATATATAATAAAATAGGTGGCTTACTGGCATTAGCCACCTGACTTACATTAGTTATACCGGGAATTCAATATTCCACAATCGTTCCCAGCCACCTGTATTGAATTCTTTCAGCTGATGCACATTTTTCTTTGCAGTCTCCCTGTCTATATCATGCTCAATGATCTGAAATACTGATGAAAAAAATCCCGTATAGATCATATGCATAAGGCTTTCCTCTACAATCGGTATTTTCACACCGTTCTCTTTCATCTTTTCCATATATTTCAGGCTGGACTTCATTTCCCGTTCTACCATATTGTGTATGAATAGTTCAAATTTTCCACTGTCTCCACATTTCAACAATAATCTGAAATTATCATAATGATCATAAATATAATCAACCATCTGCTCCATTCCATCACTGGATGTATACGACATATTCCTTGTCTGATCACTGGCCGAAAGCTTTTCAAACTCCTCAACGATCTGATCATAAATCTGATAAATGTGTTCCATATAGGGATCTGTCAGTGCATCAAAAAGTGCCTCTTTCGTCGGATAATATTTGTAAAATGCACCAGTAGTAAGTCCGGCATCTTTTACAATGTTTCTTAAAGATGCTCCGGTCAGACCATCTTTCAGGAAATGTTTTCTGGCTGTATTTAATATATTTTTTTGTGTATCTTCTGCTTTTGTCGACATTCTTTTCGTATCCTCTAAAGTTCTTTCCAAAATATAACAGTGCTATATAGCACTGTTATATTTTAACTCATTACAGGAATTTGTCAAGTCTGCTGTTTCGATTTTTTATTTTCCCGTGTATTCAATTTTCACTTAGCAGATGCATCTGTAGTTTGATTTTGCCGTCGTCACACCACATGATTCTCTTCAGCATCTTTCCTTTTGACCAATATAAACTTTTCATTGCTATATATAAGAACGGAACCATGATTCTGCGTGTTGCCTTTCCAATTTGTACAAACTGTCCACCATCAAAAAATACATGCTTTAACGGTATTTTTGCCTATGTCAGAAATGCCATGGCAAGATCTGCACCAATCGAAGATGCAACTACAAGTTCTATTTCTTTGATTCCATGTTTAAGCCTCCTCTTCGACTTTTTCAAAATCTACTGTCAGTTCCTTCATAGAAATTTTTACCACATTAAAACCATACTGCAAAAGTTCCTTTTTGAATGTAAGGAACGAATGATCTATAGGCACTCCGGCAATGTTTTCAATTTCAGCAAAAGTCAACTTGAAATCGTCTGTTTTATTTTTATTGATTCACTTCCATAAAGGATTATATTTGCTCATAATTATCATTCATCTACTTTCCAAAACTATTTACAATATCCTTTGCCATCAGTCAGATTTACTCCACTTGCCACAACACTTTTCCTGGATAAAATATTTTCTTATCTTCTCCATTCCTTCTGCATCCATCTGATACTGATCTGCAATAGTTCCATTTTCAAAATGAATGACATCAGTGCAACACTCTATAATCAGTTCCAAATCATGTGTGATCACATAAACCGAAATTCCGGTATCCCACACTTCTCTTAGAACCTCTGCAACCTCCAGCATATGCTTATGATCAAGACCACTGGTTGGTTCATCCAAAAACAGCACAGAGCGCCCGGAGGCAATTGCAGATGCGATAGCCGCCCGCTGCTTCTGACCTCCGGAAAGTGACATTGGATGACGGTCTTTGACTTTTATCAGATCCAGCATATCAAGAAATTTGTCTGCTTCTTTCTCATTTTCTTCTTTCATGCTAATCATAACTTCATCCTGTATTGTCTCTGTAAAAAGCTGATGATTCACTTCCTGCATAACCATATAACAGGCTTTCAGCCTTTCTTTTGGTCTGTAAGTTTTTCCATTCCAGATGATTGTGCCACATTGTTTTTCCAAACCACAGAAACAACGGGAAAAAGTAGATTTTCCAGCTCCATTATTGCCCGTAATTGCGACAATCCGATTTGCCGGAATCTCACATTCTCTGATATATAAAATCTGTGGACCATTCTTATATGCAAAATTAAAATCATGAAGTTCCATTGTGGTTCTTTCTGATATCAACATCTCTGGCATAAGGAGATTTTCCAGAACATAAGCCCGCAGTCCCATCTCTTCTCGCTTTTCTTCTGTCAGATTTTCAAACTCTGTGGCTGAATAATCCTGAATAATCTGTCCCTCTTTCATATAAATAAACCGATCCGCCAGCCCACGCAGATAATACAGGCGATGCTCCGATATAATAATCGTTTTTCCCTGTTCCTTCCAGTGGGCGATTATTCTTCGCAGATCCATGATTGAAGCTGCATCCAGATTAGAAGAGGGTTCGTCCAGGACAAAAATATCCGGTTTCATAATAGAAACCCCTGCACAGGCAATCTTCTGCTTCTCTCCACCTGAAAGCTGAAAAATATTGCGTCCAATCAATTTTTTCAGATGCAGCTCCTGAATTGTAGCCTGCAATCGATCTTTGATTTCTTCCTTTGGCATTCCAAGATTTTCACATCCAAAAGTAATCTCGCTTGTTGTATCTACATTAAAAAACTGTGACCGTGGATTTTGAAAAACACTTCCAACAATTTTTGCTGTATCATACAGTGGCTGCTGCGAAACATTTATCCCATTTATCCATATCTCACCAGTTAATTTTCCTTCATAATAATGTGGAATCAACCCATTGATCATTCGAGTGAGTGTTGTTTTTCCACAACCGCTCTCCCCACATAGCACAATAACCTGACCATCTTCTATCTCCAGATCAATATCCCGGATTCCCACAGAATATTCATTATTTTCTCCATATGTAAATGTTGCATGATCTATTTTTATCATAATGTACTACCTCAAAAAACAATATACTGATGCAAAAAGAACAATATAAAGCATGCAAAGCAAACAACAATGGCACTAAAATCCTGTACATGAAAGCCAATCTCGCAGACATTGGTTCTTCTGACCGGTGCACCAAGTCCCCTTGTTAGAGCTGCTGCAGACAGCTCATCACCAATTTTTATTACGGATACCATCAATGGTATCAGCCGGTATTCAATCATAAGGAATGGATTTTTACCACCAAAACGGATATTTCTCATTTTCATTGCATCCCGGATTGCCTGATATTCTTCCTTGATTGTAGGAAAGAAACGGAAAATAACTGACAACGGTATTATGATTTTTTCTGTGACATGCATCCGCTCCATTGCACTGATAAACTCACTTACAGATGTAGAAGAAATCAGATATGCGCCTGTCATAATTCCCGGTGCAAAACGCGTCATAATTGATGTTGCTGCCAATATCAGAAAAGAAATCATACCACTCCAAACATTCAATGCCAGCCGCTCCAGTACAAAGCATACCGCATAGAGAACTGCATATTTACCGGCTGTTTTGAATTTGTGCTCTGACAAAATCAATGCAAATGGTATAAGGCTTAGTATTGGTTTCACTATATTCATGATTCCATCATTGCTGGTACTGAACATCAATGTTGTAATCGTTATAAGCATAAACAATTTTGTTCTAGGATCTAAAACAATTCCATTTCTGCTGTCAACAGTAGCAGATAATATCTCATCCATTACACGATTCCTGCTTTTACAAAGTGTTTTTTGAGCAACGCTTTTCCAATCATTCCTCCAATGATTGCGCAGATAAAGATACCTGCAATCACAAGAACAATGCTCCACATAGGCATGACAGCCATTACTTTATCTGCATACTCTTTACCAAAACTGGCTGCGAAGCTGGCTCTTGAATCTTCTACCATGAAGTACATTGGAATATATGTACCAACCATCCAGAGACTGAATACTGCATATCCAATCAGGCTCCTTTTAGCACTTTTATAATTGCCAAATTTCAGAATCAAATCTCCCAGCAGCCCAAAGATAAGCCCCAAAGGTACACCCCAATATCCCATTCCGGTAAGTCCCATCAAAAGGCCACTCAGAATTGCCATCAGCGTTACCATACCAAACTTCTTTACCCTTGTCAGGAATAACATAAATGGAATTCCTGTGATCAGTGTCCACAATGCACCAAGAATCGGAAGAAATATCGGAACAAAGCCAATCGGAATTGCCACACAACATCCGAGTACAAAATAAAGGACTGTGAAAAGTCCCAGATTAATCAGGTCCTTCGCCTGTAATTTGTTATTCATACAGAATACCTCCCTTGTATAATTAGCTCTATCTAACTACTCCATAAAATACCATATGTTTTGTTATATCTCTACAACCAAATATCATTTTAGCTCCAAACAGCATTGGGTTTTATTGTTGACTCTGCTCTCTTCAAATCCTATAATATTATCTGTTACAGGGCAAAAGTACTTATATCAGGGAGATCTTCTATGAAAATTAACGACGTGATCAAAAAATGTATCAAAATACCAGGTATATCCATAAAACAGGCTGAATATAATATGGAGCTTATATTAAATACGAAGGAAGGTAAAGGTTCGATGACCTTTTTTTCACTTTTTCCCGGTCTGTCTCTGGCATATATTTTTATAAATTCTCCAACCTGGACGGCTCCCGACCTTCGATCAGACAGCTCCATTACAAAAGGTCCATTGCTTCTTAACTATTGTGTGACAGGTCGTTGTGAAATGATCCTGAACAACAAAAATTTTGTCTACATCAAAGACAGAGAACTTTCTCTCACAGAATGCTTCGCCCAAAAAGAATATGTTTATCCAAAGCGCATCTATGAGGGGCTTGAATTCTTTATTGATATAGATACATTTACTTTAGAAAATACATGGGTACAAAATGAATTTAGCATTGATTTCAGAAAAATCTCAAAGATGTTTTGTCCTCATGGAAGCACTTATATATCGACAGCGACCCACGAAACTGAGGAAATTCTCAAAAAACTATGGGAATTATATGATTTTCCGGCCTCTTTTGCAGTCATTCAAATGAAAATATATACGCTCGCTTTATTCTCAGTACTACAAAATTTGGAGGCTATCCCTAAGTCTCAGGCCTGCACTTTCTTTACTGAATCTCAGGTTAATATTGCTAAAAAGGTCGAAAATATCATCACCTCAGACCTAAGGCTGCATCATCCTGCGTGGGAATTGGCTGAATATTTTTCTATCAGCGAAACCAGTCTAAAAAATTATTTTCGCGGTGTTTACGGACAGAATATTTCTGTCTATCTGCGTGAAATGCGTATGAATAAAGCAGGCGAACTGCTTGCCTCAACACGACTGTCTGTAGCTGAGATTGCAGCACAGGTCGGATATCTGAATCAGAGCAAATTCGCCTCTGTGTTTAAAAAGCATTTTGGTGTATCACCTTTGGAATATCGCCGCACCAGACATTTAGACTCCTAAACTCTCCATTTTGTTGCCTCTCTTCTTTCAACAATAAAATGACGATAAATCCCATCCTGTCTCACAAGTTCTTCATGTATTCCCTGCTGTGCGGTTTTCCATTCTCCAGAGCGAAAATCCGTTCAGCTTTCTGTACTGTTTTTAGGCGGTGTGCAATCATAATAACAGCTTTATCATTTGTCAGGTACCACCCACTGGTCATTAAAATAACAAATTACATATAATCAAACTTCTTCCGAAGATATATTCTGAGTAGCATGATACCCATATTAATGAGTATAAATAGCAAAATCAAATTCACCGGCAGATATTTTCTAGTTACATCCCCAAGCACTGCTATCCCTGAAAGGCTTCCAATCAAAAACATTTGTGAAATTTCGTTCCACATTTTTTTGTATTGTTTTATTGTTTCCATAATTATCACCATTATGATTCCCATTATGAAAAGCACAGCTACGATTGCCAGAATCCTGATAACCCATACTTCCCCACCTGTATATGCTATTTTCTGGTTAAATCCATTATCATAAGTTGGATATACCAGCCATTTACAAAATCGAACATACCACATGAATGGAGCCATAAAAAAATCTATGAAATCATGTTGAAAAGCACCATTCTGTAGAATTGCAAACAGGACTACCGTAATGTATCCCATTCCCCAGAAATATTCTATAGACTTCATGCTTTCCGTTCTGTCCTTTACTTCTTTTTTCGCTTTACGAATTTCCAGCTCAGCACGTTTCTTTTCGTTACGGGCTTTGGATTCTGCCTGCTCTATCTTTTTCTCTGCTTCTTTTTGTTTCTTCTGTGCTTCATCTACTGCTTCAACAGATGATTTATTAACCTGTATCTGCAATTTAGAGTTCTGGTCCCGAACGTCTTTTATTTCTTCTTCGAGCTGCTCTTGCTCGCTCCTGCTCTTCAAGCCGTTTCTGTTCCTCAAATCGTCGTTGTTCTTCTGAAGCGATTGATTCAGCTTCTGCGTTTCGGACAGTTCGGTTGTCAAACGATGAATTTCGTCGTTTAATTTCCGAATTTCGTCTTGCATTTCGTGATTCTCGAAGAATAGCTTCTGTTTTTCCATTTTCAGCTTGTGTGTCCTTTCCTGAAATTTCTGGATAAACTCGTTCATCTTCTGATTTCTCACCTGTAACTCGTCTCTCTCTTCCGTCACTAGCTCCAGTGACGCCGCCTGCTCCTTCGCAAGCTGCTTCCACTTGTCGGTAGTATCCGGCAAGTTCTTCATCTGATCTGCTGTCTCTGTTGGCTGAATCTCTGGCTTTTTTCCTATTTCCATTAAATTCATTCTCTAGTCCCTCCTTGCTGATATCCAAATGAAATGTTTTGAACAGATTACTGTCACGTACTTTCTTTCCCTCTTGGTTCTGAAAAGTAATGTGCTTCCGTTTCTCTGTCCAGTTTACGTTCCATCCGAACTGCTTCATTTTTTCTATAAACTTTTCTTTGCTGATACAATTTTCCAGTGCTTTTAACACTGCCATTGCACAGTCCGCTACAAAGCTATCCTTTACCTGCTGACGGAACAGATTATATTTGTCTTTGCTCCATGCAATGACTTCCCCTTTTTCAATCTGACTTCCATCAAAATGCTTTCCTTTTTCGGCAACGGTCAGTCCTCGTTCCCGGCACATCTGATTGGTAAGCTGTTTCATACGTTCCAGATCTTTTCTGGTGTTATGCAGCTTTCTCCCATCTTCATAACTCACTGAATTAGTAACCAAATGGCAGTGGATATGGTCTTTATCCTTATGCACAGCCACTAAGGTCTGGAATCCACTGAACCAATTTTCTGCAAACTCTTTTCCAAATTCAAATGCCTGCTCCGGGGTGATCTGCTCATCCTTATGCCAGGAAATAATGTTGTGGGCATACATTCTCCCTGTATCTTTATTCCACATCTTCTTTTCTTCCAAAAAGGTTCTGTACACCAGATCATAATTAATTTCATTGTGACAGTACGGGCCTGTTATATAAGTAAGCAGCTCACTTGTCTTGTCCTGTCGTAAAACATATTCAATACAATTTCTCATTGCTCCATGTGTATTTGTCCGCTTATTAATCGTCTTATTAACTGCCATATCCTTTCACTCTCCTTCCGATACTTGAGAATATTTTTATTGAGGAAATACAACATACTGTCGTTTGGGATTTCTCCATCTGTATGCAGTTTTCTTGCAATCTGGTTGATATTTGTCGTAGCTCCCCGGAGCTGACAAAGGATATCCGCAAACATCTGGTTCAGTCTTTTCAGTTCTTCTATTTCCTCTGCCGTTGCTATCTTCAAGTCTGCGATTGCTTTTATCACAACTTCCTGCTGTGTTCTTCCGGATTCTTTAACCTTGCTCTGAAACAAATCGTATTCCTCTTTATTCATCCGTATGGTTACTGTATGATTTCGTTTTCTCATAGGCTTTTGTCTCCTTTCATTGCTTGATTTTCATTCTTTGTTAACAGCCACAGCGTTCTGGCGGCATATTGGTAGGAGATTTATAAGAGAGTGCAACGCTCTCTTATACAGGTGCAGGACAGCGTCCTAGTCAATCAGTAAGTGTTCCGTAGGAATGTCCGGTGGACATTTCGCAGGAATACTTACGCCATTGACGTGCCGGGGTTCCAAGGGGCGGAGCCCTCTGGCAAGTTTAGGAACAGCCCAAAGGCTGGCTCCGGTGCATAGTGGCTTGCCACTTTGCGAAACTTGCCTGTCATCTCCCCACCACTGAATCGACACCCGCCAGGCAATATTTTCCACCCTACATTATCAAATCCAAATGGAGATGACGGTGGGTTTGTGGTGCAGGAGCCGACTGCGGAAGAAAAAGAAAAGCTCCACCTTTCATAGATTTTCCCTTTCTGAAACAGGCTGGTCATGCACCACTCCGATGCGAAGTATCGGACAATCATGTGCCGTATCCGGCACCCTATATCTTTTCTTTGCCTGTTTGTACACCCCTCTCATCTGCAAACACCTTTCTGCCATATTTCCCTGTTATTTCTGTCTTTCTTTTTCTGAACTGCTTTCTATTTCTGCTGAAAGGCATAAAAATAGCAGTCATGAACATTTCTCCAACTCATAATGTCTGAAATGCTATCACTGCTATTGTCTTTTTCTGCTATTCTGTTTTCGTAAAACTATTCTTTACTGTCAGTCCTTTTTCCTGTTACTGCTATTTTATTTTGTCGCAAATTTCAAGCAGGTCATGTAATAAATTCTCCAGTTTCATAAGTCTGCGATGCTGATACCAGATCAATCCTGGCAATCCCGCTGCAAGAAAGAACGAAGCACACAAAATCTTTATTGCCTGTCCTCTGCTGCTTATCCCTCCATATCCAAATCCACATACCAGATTCACGAATAAAACATAGAAATATCCACAAAATAAGACAAACTCAAAAATCCACACCAGCACCTTTTTCACTTTCTCTTTCACTCTGTACTTCTCCCTCCTACATTTTTAAATTCAGTGTAGCGAATTTCCCGCTATATTTCAATAGTGAATATCTCGCTAAGTTATTATTATGCTAGAGGTGAAACACATGTATCAGAGAATACGGGATCTGCGTGAAGATCGTGACCTTACGCAGAAGAATATGGGTGAAATCCTAAATTGCAGTCAGCGTATTTACAGTAATTATGAATGTGGTGATGTCGATATCCCTACTCACATTCTGATTAAACTGGCTGAATTTCATAATACCAGCGTTGATTATCTGCTAAACCTGACAGATGATAAACGTCCTTACCCAAGAAAAAAGAATAGCTCCACTTAAAGCAGTCTGATTTATTTTATGTAAGCCAGACTGCTTTTCTTTTATAATCAGCTAAAAACTGTCTGCAAAATCCAGTGCTGCATCCATATCAGCTTCTTTCTCCCAGTCCAGATTATCTTCTGCGATCTCTTCATCCGTTTTCTCCATTGTTAGTGTTCTGTCTGGCAGATTAATTTCTCCTACCGATTCTTTTACAAACGGTACAAGCATTTCCATCAGATTCTTCGCTATAGCCATCGGGGCAGATTCTTTCACTCCATCCCGGACAGCTGTTTCCACTCTTTCCAGAAAAGCATCTTCCTTTTCTCTGGTTTCCAGATACGGATCTGCTTCATTCCTGTACTCTCTGGAAAAATAATCGTTTAAAGCAACTACAACTGCTCTGGTGTACGATTTATATTTTTCCCTGTCCATCGTCTGCAAATATTCCCATGCCTGCCTGTCCTGTTCATCACAAAGATTCAAACGGATATTTGTGTTGATGATTTTCCGTTCTTTTCTCATACAAGCATCCCTCCGTTTCTCTGGATTTTCCTTACGCTCATTGCTTCATAGCCTTTCGCTGTGGCACAGATGTCCCGTACAATTGTCACCCGGCTCTTGTCATATTCTCCAAAATTCTGGATCATACAACCGCCACCGCCGACCACATACAGACGCATCAGTTCTGGATTATATTCCCGTTCTCTCAGCTTATGAAAGATTTCTTTCGTATAATCTCCGGCAGCTTTACGAATGACTGTCAGATATTTCTCACCAATATCTGCTGTCCCGGTACGGATCACCTGCTCAATCACCAGATCATCCACCACTGTTCCCAGTTCTTTCAACAAAGATTCCCTGACTGCAAGCACACACTGGTGCGTTCCATATTTCTCTGTAAAGCATTTCTTCTCTAATGGACGGGAATTATTGATATACATGATGTTCATAGTCCCGTTTCCAATATCCACAAGCATGTTGATTCCTTTGAAATCCTGTAAACGGTAAAAAGCTGCTGCAAATCCCTGTGGGTAAATATCAGCTCCTGCAAACTCCACACGATATTCTTTATTGCGGAATGTAAAATCCACACATTCATTCTGGAGAAGATATTTCTGGAAATCTTCTTTCTGTATAGCTACCCAGGTAAGTGGAAGTCCGGCTGCAATGTGTACCTTTGCCCGGTTCATACCTTTCCCATCCAGTTCCCTTGCGATAGCCGCCAGTGTCAGCACATAATAGTCCTCGTCCTGCGTTTTCTCTGCATAGAACTCCTTGTGTTCCTCTCCGATCTGGTAATACATGTCATTGTAAACAAGAAGATTATTCTGGAAGATTGGCTCCTTGTCATATCTGGCTACACCGGATGGAAAGCATCTGGTGGCTGTTTTCATGTTTCCATACCCATGATCAATCCCGATCACCATAACTGTCTCATTATTGTTGTTTTTCATCATTCTCATAATCATACCTCATACTTTCTTAATATTTATTTTTGACTTTCTCCCAAATTTGGGAAAAACCTATATTTGTATCAGCTAAAACGTTGATACATGAAAAAGGGCAGTCAGTGTAAAAAAAGCAAAATTTTATGTACTCTGGCAGCTATCTTTGTTATTTCTCCTGCTCCGGTAACATTTCTTTTTGCTTATTTTGCCCTAAATGCCCTTAATTTCCTGATTCATATTTAATTGTAACTGTTTATAATCTATATCTGTTTCTTCAAAAGGTATTCTTTCTTCTGGATCTACAGGGCAAAAATCTTCTTCCTTAACTGCAATATCCTGATAATAAAACTCACCATTGTACTGCTTCAGAAGGAAACCTTTATCTGTCATATTTCTGAAAAAGTTGGATTTACCATGCCCCTGTCTGCCATTCTCTTTACAGTATTCCTCATACATATGGAACACTTCACTTCGTTTCAGACGTTTTCCTTTGGCACGCACCAATGACTCATCAATAAAAGCACAGATACTATCTGACGTCCGTTGCACTTCTCTTACACATTCTTTGCTGTGTTCGCTCTCCGTGAACTTTCCCTGTTCGTACAGATTTTTCAATGCAATCATCGCCATATGAATTGCATAATCGGATTCTGCCTGTACCTTTTCCTTTAAGTGCAGATCTTTTTCACCACTTTTTACTACCCGGTTCATATCAAGAATCAGTAGTCTACGGTAAAAAGCATCTGACTTATCCTCAAGATTCTGCGGCATTTCATTGGTAGAAAAAAGCAGCTTCGCATAAGAGTGGAAATGAATTGCATCCTGTCCTTTTTTCTCATAAATCAGTGTGTCCTCACCGACTGCTTTCTTTAATACATCTGTGTTCTCCATTGCTTTGCATGGAATATCTGCACAGGCATTTAACAGCTTTCCATACATTCCAGTCGCATAGAATCGTTTATTTAAATCCTGTAAAGAAATACTGGACATATTGGTGATTCCAACTACATGCTGGATCAGCGATACTGCCACAGACTTTCCGGTTCCACCATTTCCTTTCAGTGTAAGGAATTTCTGAAACTGCGTATCCTGTGTCATGCAGTATCCAAAATACTCCCAGAATGTCTGCTGTTCTTCTTTGTTAGGAAGAGACGATGCCAGATACTTTTTTATATTTTCTCCACCTTGTAACACCTGCTCACAATCTTCTGGATAATAGGGAAATGGTATCTGATTGATTGTCAGATAATCTGGATTGTGTTCCAACATTTCGCCTTTAACCGGATCATAATATCCATTTTTGAAATTGATCCACCGCACAGGTTGTTTATTTAGTTCATATGCCTCTCGGTGAACTTTTGGCTGTGCGATCAGTAGATTATAGATTCTTTTGATCACTCCACTCTGTACCTGATCACGATAGATCAGCTTCTGGATACGGTATTTCATTCTTACACCATCATGGTCTTCCAGGAAAACACCATGCTCATAATAATACGGTGTGATTCCCACCACAAAAAACTGAACATTCTCCACCAGGTAATCTACAATCTCCATATCCCGGACACCTTTCACATTCCCTTTTGCATCAAATAAGTGAAAACGGCTCAGTTCCGGTTCTTCTTTCGGATCTCGCTCAAACCGAAGAATATACTGTTCCAGTAATTTCTCAACTTCTTTCTGATTATCCAGTTTGCCAAGGTACTCCTTCTCTTTGAACAACTGCCAGCCTGCTTTTCCGTCAAGACCAGCGTCTTTGAAAAATGTCAGTATCTTATCATTTACCCACTTCACCGTACAGGAAGCCACATAATGATAGGCACTCTGACAGCTTCCAGTAAACTGAATAGATCTCATTTCCTCTATAAAGGAATCTGCACTGAAATAATATCCGTCATCTTCCTGCACCAGACAAAGTGCCTGATAACCTGACATCACAATATTCAACGCTATATCCTGATTGTCCACCAAAAAGATATAGGTCTGTGCTGTCCCTTCTGGATTGGTTTCCATATAATGCTTCAAAAACTTCTTGTTCAAACTTATCACTTCCTTTCAGGCAAAGAAAAAGACGCAAGCCATATCTTATGACTCACGCCTTACTTCGCTCACAATATTCTATTTTTATCAGTTACCTGCCAGATTAGTTACTGACAATCCTTATACATAAATCAATTCTTTCAGGATAATCTCTTCTGCAATCGCTCTGTGCTGATTGGCAGCTCTTACCCATGCCATCTGATTTTTCTCCTTATCCGGCAGTGGTTCTTTTTCTTCCAACTGTTTCAGAATCACTTCTTCCCGTTCCCTGGCTGCCTTGTCCACTTCCAGAAGATGCTCTCCAATCGTATCCTGCAGAAGCATCACCTGATAGGTTGAATTTCGATGGTTCTTCAGATAATCTCTGCGTAAGAATCCATATTTGCCAAGCTGCTCCATCTGCTCACCGGATTTATAGGTGAGGTTCGGAATCAGGTATCCATTTACATTTGTATAAGTCAGTTTCATATCCCTATGACCTCTCTTTCGTTTAAACTGTTGTCTGTAATAGAACCAACTGTTCATGTTACGTCATTGCTACAAATCTTTCTTTCCATATCATTTTGAATCCAACCCGGGCAGATTTTCTTCAAAATCATGGTAAAAGTGCTTCGTTTCTGTGTTGGGAAAATGAACGGAAACACTTGATTTTACTGACTTTCTTCAATGTAACCTTATTATAACGTCCTCCCCCCATCCCACCTCCACATTCGGATATTCCTCATATCCGCCCACACTCTGTGCGCCTTTCCTCAGATACGCCTTCACCTTTTCCCCATAAAGAAACGGATCATTTCCTTTCACGATCCCCCATTCCATAAGCAGAGCTGCGCTTCCGCTGACAAAGGGTGCCGCAAAGGAGGTTCCGGTGACAGTGGCGTAGCCTCCGCCGGGAACCGGGGCGGAGATGGATACACCGGGAGCTGCGAGGTCAGGCTTCCGGATCGGCAAGAACTGACTTCCCCTTCCGGAAAAATCTGCGTAGGCATTCTGTCTGGAATCATAAGCTCCAACAGAAATAACTTTTCCGGCAGTGGAAGGAATCGTCAAAGTTCCCACAGCCCGCGGAGAATAAAACCCGGTTCCGCGATTCAGTACATTTCCACCCGGCAGCCAGAGGAAATACTGTCCGGAGCGCACACGTTTTCCACTTAAAAGAACTTTCCAGACACCGCTATCCACATAATTACCCTCAGGAATGAAATCTATGTAGATTTCCTGGGACAGCTGATAGGGACCGGGTTTTCCATAATAGATCAAAAGCTCTGTATTTTCCAGCAGATGCCGCTGTGGACCCAGCCTTTCATATAATGGACCGATCCGTTCTCCGGACGGACTTTCCAGATAAATTTCCATCTCATCTTCATAATCCTTCCATAACTGTACATTTAATGTGGGCTCAAAAGCTCCCACCGCCAACTGGATTTCTTCTGTTTTCCCCTGCTGCAGGATTCCTCCTGCATGCCAGGGCTGGCTGCCGTTATTTCCGGTTCCTGTAACGATCACAGTCCGCCCCATGGCCGCAACTGTATCAATATAGTTTTCCAGAAGAGAATCCCCTCTGTGAGAACCATAATTATTCCCAAAGCTGACGTTTATAACGATCGGTTTTCTCATCTTCACTGCCTGCCGTATCAGGTAATCAATACCCTCCATCAGCTCCGTTGTCCGCGGAAATGAATTTTCCCGTGGATTTCCCATCTTTACCACCAGAAGATCACTTCTATACGCAACGCCTCGCTTCACTCCCTCCGATGCTCTCCCATTTCCTGCTGCTATTCCAAGAACTGCTGTTCCATGTCCGCTGAAATCCCCAGACGGAACAAGGCGCCTGCCTTCGGTTTCCCCGAGTGCAAGCGCCTCATCAATTTCTTCCTTCGTATATTCAGTTCCTGATACATAGCCTTTCGGTGGATTTCCAGCTACACTCTGATCCCACAGTCGCAGGATCCGGGTACTTCCATCCTCATTTCTGAAATCCGGATGAAAATAGTCCACCCCGGAATCCACAATACCCACCAAAATCCCCTTGCCGGTTAAGCCATCGGCTCCATTCTGCACCGGCAAAATGCAGCTTGCCTCCCGCTCTTCAAAGGTCTCAAAATAAAGTCTCTTAGGCTTTTCTATAAACTCGATCTGCTCTCTAACTGAGTATGCAGAAATTTCCGTTTCCGGCAATGTCACTACTGCATAGCTGCCAAGCAGCGGGACCACCTGGATCCTCTCACCACCAAGTCCGCTTTCCGGACCGCTGTATTTCACGATCACATCCCACAGCCTGGTAGTGGGATCATATCCCACATTCAGATTTTCCGATTTCGCCCGTTCCTGCGGCAGGGCATTCATGGCAAGATTAAGTAGATTCTCTAATTTCTGGTCTGGCATAAGGCTTTTATTTCCATTGATACATTTTTTTTATTATATGCAACGCCTTCGTTTAAAGCACCAACCATCTGTTCCAGTATTTCTCTTTTAATTCCGGGAACGAAGCTTAACAACTGACGAAGCGGCATTCCTTCCATCATCGCAGCCATCATTTCCTGATTATTTAAAAAGACCCTTGGTTTTTCTGTCAGCGCATTTATTTTGCGCTGCAAGCTGGAGGAAGGTAAAGAATTGCTGCAATATACAAACAAATCCATCCGTACGATCAGCACCTTTTTATGCTTCTCCAGCCAGAGCCACTTTCAGACTGCTTTCAAAAAGCAATTCGGAATGACTCCCAATGAATGCAGGCGCATGGAGTCATAAATCGTCTTTAGATATCTCAAAATTCCATGGATGTAAAAAGGCATGAGCCATTTATATGACTCATGCCTCTTCAGCCAAACAGAAATCCGTGATCTCATCCGATAATATTATGCTGTTGCTTTTTTATCATCTGTCTTCTCAAGCAGCTTCTTCACACCCTGGATTGCTACCAGTACACCAAGGATCAGCAGTAATACTGCAAATACAAGCTGTAAGGTGTTTCCAAGATCCAGCCCTGTTGTTACCAGTGCCTTTGAAAGCTTTGTGATGGTCATGCCAAGTGCTGTGAAGGTAACTGCCATCATGAATACCATCGGGATCCAGAGCATGCAGCCCTGACGTTTTGTTTTCTTTAAGAATACTGCACAGGCTACAAGAGCGAGTACAGATAACAGCTGGTTTGCGGAGCCGAACAGCGGCCAGATCTCAGCATAGCCGACCTTTGTAAGCATGTAGGCAAGTACCAGTGTAATGACTGTTGCGAAATATTTATTTGTTACTACCTTCAGGAACGGGCTCATGTTTTCCTCATCTGTATCAGAATCAAGGAAAAATTCCTGGAATGACAGACGTCCGACTCTGGCTACAGAATCAAGAGAGGTCAGTGCAAATGCGGATACAGCAAGGTTGATCAGGGTAAATACCAGGGAATGCGGAAGGCCAACTACAGAAAGGAAGTTTGCGATAGCACCTGCAAAAATCTGCGGCTGTGTTGTAAGTCCCTGTGCTGCTGCTTCACCATCTGCAAAGGATGCAACTGCGATCAGTGCGATGATGGCAAGCATACTTTCCATCAGCATTGCTCCAAAGGAAACAGGAAGCATATTTTTCTCATTTTTGATCTGCTTGGATGCAGTACCGGAAGATACCAGTGAATGGAAGCCGGAAACAGCACCGCAGGCGATGGTTACAAACAGGATCGGGAACATATACTGTCCGTCTACGTTAAAGCTTGTAAATGCCTTCAGGTTACAGGAAGGATTGGCAACAAATACACCGATAACCGCACCGACGATCATAAAAATGAGCAGATAGCTGTTCAGATAATCACGTGGCTGAAGCAGTGCCCATACAGGAGCGACACTGGCGATCAGAATGTATACAAAAATGATGATATGCCAGGTTCCAAGACTTACATACATGGGGAAATTAAGTCCCAGCACAATTGCTGCTACCAGCAGTAAAATTGCGACTGCAGTGTTGACCCATTTGTTGAATTTTGTATATTTAAGGAAAAATCCAAGTGCAACAGCCTCAAATATAAATAACATGGAAGTGGTTGCAACAGCTCCGTTTGCCGCTACCTTTGTAACTGTTCCTGCATCATTTACGGCAAATCCGTTAAAGGTTCCTGCTACAACATCTGCAAATGCGGCAACGACCAGAATACAGAACAGCCAGCAGAATAAAAGAAATAATTTTTTTCCAAGCTTTCCGATATACGCTTCGATGATATATCCGATCGTACGTCCTTTATTCTTTACGGATGCATACATGGATGCAAAATCCTGCACAGCTCCGAAAAATACACCACCGATGAGGATCCATAACAGAACCGGCAGCCAACCGAAAATTGCGGCCTGGATCGGTCCGTTGATGGGACCTGCACCTGCTATGGATGCAAACTGATGTCCAAATACTACATTTGTATCAGCCGGTACATAATCAACTCCGTCCTCCATTTCGTATGCCGGAGTTTTTGCTTTCGGATCAATGCCCCATTTGTTCTGGAGATAACGGCCATACAGAAGATATGCGCCTCCGAGAACTACAATGGCTATGATCATCATTGTGATTCCGTTCATAATATCAACTCTCTTTCCTTTGTGTTTTTTATACATGATACAATGACCGTAAAACAGTTATTGCATCAAAAAACGCCCTTGCTATCCTTTCGGATAACAAAGGCGGAATGTTCCGTGGTACCACTTTGTATTATCGTATTTATTGCTAAACGCGACCACTTATTACTGTCATATCAAACAGCCTCTTCTGTAACGTGAAGACTACGTCCCGGCTTACTTAAAGATTTCTATTCAGCGGGATGCTCCCAAATGATATCACAAAATACCTTCTGCCGCTTCTCACCAGCTGCGGCTCTCTGTGATCCGGTCTGCTTCTTGTGATCTGTCCTGTTCCATGCATTTCTCTTTTTTATTTATCTAATGTTTTACTCCTTTTTTTATAAAAATTCAACAAATAATTTATATATATTTTATAAATTTGCATATGTTTTTTTATGCATTTTTTAGGTAAAAGCCAAAACACGGCGTATGTAACGAAGCCAGATCTGATCCCAGCTCTGCTTTACGATCCGTTTCCCGTCACATACGCCGCATTATCCATTATTCAGAAAATGTATATCTTACCATGTATCCTTTTCCGTCACCGGTTACGATCACGACTCCGCCATCGGGATTCTCGATCTTATCAATGATCGGAAATCTTCCTTTTTCTTTTACGAAAGCTTCCGGGCTCTCGATATTTGCTTCAATGATCTCCTGCTGAGAATGACGATCGCCGCCGCAGGGATTAATGGTTTCAATGATGATCTCATATTCCTTCATACCCTTCACCTCTTTCATTTTAATGCAGTTTTTCAGTTCTTATACTTACATTTTATCGTAAAAATCCCGGTCATGCAAAATGCGTTCTGCACAAATTTTCAGAGGATTTATTGGTATTTTTCACTACATTCAGACTTCTTCTGTTTCCGGATGTTATCTTCCTCAAAGAAGGCTTTTTTTTATTCTACAAAGTGGATCCTGCTCTTATCAAAACGATCCTGCTGCTTTCTGCTCTCTGCCGGGTACCCCAGGGCAAAAAGAGAAAATACCTCCACATTCTCCGGAAGCTTCAGAATATCATGGACCAGCGCCATACGATCCTTAAGCGGTGCAATTCCGATCCACACGCCGCCAAGTCCCAGTGCATCCGTTTCCAGCCAGATATTCTCCTGTGCGATAGACATATCGATCTGTGCCATATCCTGAACAGGCAATCCCTCTTTCCGATATACCGGAACGATCACAACCGGTGCACCTGCTGCACATCCGGAATAGGGAGTGGCTTTGGAAAGCTCCAGGATCTTCTCCTTATCTGTCACAACATAAAATTCCCACGGCTGCTGATTACATGCGCTTGGCGCCTGCATACCTGCTTTCAGGATCTGAAGGAGTTTTTCCTTCTCTACGGGTTTATCTTCATATTTACGGATACTTACTCTGTGAAAAATATTCTCCATGCTATTTTCTCCTCGTCATACTCATATCACTTGTTACAGTTCATACTCATCATACAGCTTCTGACGCCATTTTACATCCGTCATCACACGCTGCACTTCATTCGACCGTCCATCCAAAAACAAACGATTGATCACTCCCACCGGTATATACAAATTATACCACATCATCCAAACATAAAAACCCCATAAAACGTATTTTTACAAACTCTACAGGAACTTAAAATGGAAAACGCTCCAGAATACGAAGCTTTCAGAATGTCCATACAGACAAGAATCCTATAAGATATAATAACCATACCACACATCAATAAACAAATCACTCAAAACTGTTCCAAAAATTCTCCCATAATCTGACACCGCCACCATCTGAAAACTCCCGGACAGCCAAACATCCGGGAGTTTTTCTTATATCACTTATAAACTTCAGAAATTATTTCTCCTGCACATTGATGATAACCTTCATGGTTGTCTCGCGGTTCTCATCAATATACTGATAAGCCTTCAGATAATCTGCGAACTTAAATGTCTTTGAGATCAGCGGCTTTAAATGAACCTTCCCCGCATTTACAAGATCAATGGCATCTACATAATCATCATGACGGTACATCATAGTACTCTTGATATCCAGCTCGTGGTCATTGGCAACAGCAAGGTCAACGGTTGCCATATCCGCAAATACCGCTACCAGTACGATCACGCTGCCTTTTCTCGCATACTGGATGGCCTGTCCCATGGTGATGTTATTTCCGGCACAGTCATAGATCACATCTGCCTTATCCGGACCAAACGCCTCTACCAGTGCCTCTCCGAAATTTTTCTCCTTTGTGTTTACACAGATATCAATGCCGCACTCTTTTGCTTTTGCAAGACGAAGGTCACTGACATCCGTGATCATAACCCTGGCTGCCCCCATTCCTTTGGCTGTCTGCGCAACAAGATTTCCGATGGGACCTGCACCGATCACTGTGATGTTCATCCCTTTTACATCGCCCATCTGCTTCACTGCATGGACTGCAACTGCCAGCGGCTCGATCATTGCACCTTCCTCGTAAGACATCTCCTCCGGGATCGGTGTTACCTTAGATGCATCTACTGCAAAGAATTCAGAAGCTGTTCCTGTTGTCTGGAAGCCCATAACCTTCAGTTCCTCGCAGAGATTATATTTTCCATGGCGGCATGGATAACAGTGTCCGCAGTATACCTGAGGCTCGATGGTTACTTTCTGGCCAACCTTAAAACCTGTCACATTCTTTCCAAGTCCCGTGATCTCACCGGATACTTCGTGTCCCTGTGTTACCGGATATTTTGTAAAAGGATGCTTGCCGTGATATACATGGATATCTGATCCGCAGATACCAATGTTCATGATCTTAACCAGAACCTGGTCATCTCCCACTTCCGGAACTGGAACCTCTCTGAAAATAATCTCTCCTGGATTTGTCATTACCTGCTGAAGCATCTTATTCTCCTCCTTTAATTTCTTTCTATTGCATATCATCTTTTATTAATTATTTTATTAAAGTAATTACATTATTATTCTTTTCTCCTGATCTGTCAAGATAGTTTTCTATGATTCTGCTTATTGAACAAGTTTGCAGCTTTGTTTTTATGCACATTCCATAATTATCGGTAAACGGAATAGTCAAGCGAATATTCGCAATACGCTTCGCTACTTGCTCATGACCGAATAACTCCTTCGCGGTTTATCGGTTAAAAAACAAAGCCTGCGGATTCAGCATTTCTGTAATCATATGCTGAATCCACAGGCTCCTTATACGCTTTAATAAATAATTTTATAGAAGTATGATATTCCTCTCCGGCAGGTTTGTAAAGGCTTTTATCAATACCAGCGTGTCATCGGCAGATCATTATTCACACCCTTGGTCATAAGAATCTGGTGAAGATCGATAATTCCGTTGTGGAAGGTTGCCGCACATGCTGACAGGTACAGATCCCACATACGCAGGAACTCTTCGTCAAACATAGTCTTTTCTTTTTCAATATTGTCCCGGAAATTCTTCTCCCAGTGAAGCAATGTCTTATTGTAATGCAGACGGAGATTTTCGATATCCAGGGTATGGAAATTGTCCTCTGCCATATGGTTCAGGATCTCACGTAAGCTCGGAACAGTTCCGCCCGGGAAAATATATTTCTTGACCCACGGGTCACCCGGATGCTCCTTCAGAGCACTGATAAAGTGAAGCAGAAACAGTCCGCCCGGCTTCAGAACCTTTTCCACACAATCAAGAAACAGCTGATAATTATCACGTCCAACATGCTCCAGCATACCGACACTGACAACACGGTCAAACTGATACTCCTTCTTCGGCAGATCACGGTAATCCATCAGCTCTACCGTAAGATAATCTTCCAGCCCCTGATCCTTAATCCGTCTCTGAAATTCTGCATACTGTTCATGACTTAAGGTGATACCGGTACCATGAACCTTATATTTCTTAGCTGCCTCGATCAGCAGAAAACCCCAGCCGCAGCCGATATCCAAAAGACTCATACCCTCTTCCAGATGTAATTTTTTAAGGATATAATCAACTTTATTTACCTGTGCCTGATACAACGTATCATCCTCATGGATAAAATACCCGCAGGAATAACTCATAGTCTCATCCAGCCAAAGTTTATAAAAGTCATTTCCAATATCATAATGGCTGGTCACTTCCTTTTCCTGGTTCTTCTTTGATGTTGAACTGAACATGATCTTTTTCAGAGCAGATTCATTGGTAGAAAATTTCCCCATCTGACCTAGAAAATGATCCAGCGCTTCATAAAGATTTCCCTCGATATCCAGATCCCCACGCATATACGCCTCACCCAGTGCAAGGGATGTGCTCTTCATCAGATCCGCCAGAGGAATCGCTTTCTTAAAATTCACCGTAAATGTAGGTTCACCCTCTCCGATGTGATACTCGGAATTCTTGAACTTTACCAGAAATGGATAATCTGTAAAGCGTTCAAGGAACTGCACCATTGCTTTCTCTTCCGTCTTCTCCTGTAATGTCTCAAACATAATAGTCTACCTCCTTTAACACAGCACTATGATACACCCAGAGGAAGGCTTTATGTCAAGGGAGATATACAACAAAATTTTATCAATAAAATGAGAATATTTGGTAAAACTCTTCCTTATAATTATTTATAGTGATCCAAATTAACTTGATATTTAAAGTCCACATTTAACCCAGACCTCAAAAGCACTGACATTTTCAAAACATAATCGTTAATTATATATCATTTCCCGGTAATCATCTTTGTATTTTACGCATTTTTTATTGCTTTATATACAATTCAGACTTATAATAAAAGATACAAAAAAAGAGCGAAAACCATATAAAAATCCAACACTGGAGGGAACCTTATGAACGAAGAACTTTTTAATGAAGCATCAAAATCCAACATCCTGTCAAAACAGCTGGTCGATCAACTTCAGGAAAGCATGACCTACAGCAGCATCTCCTTCATCAATTGGACCATCGAAGTCCTCAAGCTCCTGAAAGCCCGCATCGAACGCGGCGACAAGATCAAAAATGAGACCACCGGCGTAATCTACGATCTCTACACCTTCCGCCAATTTGTAGAAAACAACTTCTCCACCTACATCACCGGCCAGGTCTTCAACACATCCATCCGATCCCAGAAAATCTACTTCACCCTGGAAGCCTGCCCAGGCGGCTACAACCTCCTCATGGCAGACTCCGGCAACGAAAAAACCTACCGCTGGATCTCCAGCTTAAGCAAACGCTTCTCCCTGGTAGAAATGATCGCCACCGGAATCGTCTACGTCAAAGACAACCGTACCGACACCTACCAGCCATTTATCTCCGAAAACGGCAAATACTGCAAATACAACAAAGACCTGGGAAAACTCATAGAACTCTGATCAAAACGGGGAATCCGCCAACGGCAGATTCCCCTTGATTTTTTCTCAGATTTCTTTCAAAAAATCAAATGGTTCTTCATCTTTCAAAAAATGCATCAGCATATAAGCACACATGATCGCAACCCTCTCCTCCTTCAGGATCCTCCTGATCTCATCCCGGTCCGCGATCACAACCTCGATCTCCTCACTATCCTCCTGAGCATCCTTACTAACCTCACCACTGGCATACCCATAAACCGTAGCACAGGATTCATCTGTCATCCCGATCGTCGTAAAATAAGGCTTCTCAAAAGCCTCCGCAACCTTGATCGGCTCCAGCTTCAACCCGGTCTCCTCAAACATCTCCCGCACAGCACCCTCATGGAAATCCTCCCCAGGCTCCACAAGCCCCGCCGGAAACTCATAAATATACCCGCCGATCGTATACCGATACTGACGGATCAGCACAACCTTATCCCGCTTCTCTCCATAAACACTGTAAATGATCACCCCATCCGGATGATTCTCCCCTGTAGAAAGCTTCATATCCTCCACACTCTTCGCCCTGGAGGCCACAAAATAAGAAACCGGCGTATCATGTACACTGGTCGCATCCACTCCATAAAGATTCACGAACTTATTATCTGTAAGTTTTTTCACACTGTTGATCTTACCCATCTGAAAAACTCCTTCCCGAAAATTTTTTCTAAAAACATTTTATCCCATCCAAAACCAAAGGTCAATTTTTTATACTTACACTCACTTCACAATAGTGCTATAATAAATACTCTGCTATAAAATTAAAAATCCACTTATCACATTACCAAACAGCTACTGTAGACAAGAAAGAAGGAAAAAACATTGAAAAACCAGACCAATGCTGCCCAGGCCGAAAACCCTCTGGGAACCGCCCCTGTAGGCAGCCTGATCGCCAAATTCGCCATTCCCGCCATCATCAGCATGCTGGTCAGCGCTCTGTACAATATCGTTGACCAGATCTTTATCGGCCAGGGCGTAGGAATGCTTGGAAACGCCGCCACAAACATCGCATTTCCCGTAACCATTATCTCTACTGCTGCTGCATTGCTCCTGGGAATCGGCAGCGCCTCCAATTACAACCTGGAAATGGGCGCAGGAAACGAAAAAAAAGCCAGCTCCATTGCAGGAACCGGACTCTCCGCGCTGATAATCTCCGGTACGATACTCTCTGTCATCGTCCTTCTGTTCCTGAAGCCACTGCTTCATTTTTTCGGCGGAACACCGGACGTCATGCCCTATGCCATTGATTACATGGGGATCACCGCCATTGGACTTCCCTTTTATGTTTTAAGCACAGGCGGCAACCACCTGATCCGAGCAGACAGGAGTCCTACCTATTCCATGACCTGCATCCTGGCCGGTGCCGCCATCAACACCATCCTGGACCCGCTTTTCATCTTTGGATTCGGCTGGGGCATCAAAGGTGCAGCCTGGGCAACCGTGATCGGCCAGATCGTATCCGGACTTCTGATCATCTTTTATTTTTCTAGACTCCGAAAAATGTACCTGGACCACTCCATGCTGATTCCTAAGGCACGCAATCTGTCTGCCATTTTTTCTCTGGGAATGGCATCCTGTATCAATCAGGTTGCCATTGCTGCAGTGCAGATCGTCATGAACAATACACTTCGCCATTACGGAGCACTCTCCGCTTACGGAAGTGATATTCCAATCGCCTGTGCAGGGATCATTTCCAAAGTCAATCAGGTATTTATGGCCATCTGCATCGGAATCTCCCAGGGCTCCCAGCCCATCTGGGGATTTAACTACGGCGCCGAAAAATACAGCCGTGTACGCCAGACATACCGCTATTCCGTAACCTTATGTACTGTGATCGCAACCATATTTTTTATCTGCTTCCAGTTCTTCCCGCATCAGATCGTAGGCATCTTCGGAAACGGCAGCGACCTGTACTTTCATTTTGCAGAAAAATATCTCCGCATCTTCATGCTGATGACCTTTGCCAACGGGATCCAGCCTATGTCCGCCGGCTTTTTTACCTCCATTGGAAAAGCCAGGCTTGGTGTGATCATGTCCCTCACAAGGCAGGTGCTCTTCCTGCTGCCGCTGATCGTCATCTTCCCGGTCTTCTTCGGAATCGATGGCGTCATGTACGCAGGACCAATTGCAGATACCTCTGCATTTGTGCTGGCCGTTGTTTTTGCCAGACGTGAGCTTGGAGTCATGAAAGCTGCAGAACAAAACGCCTGACATAAAAAATGCCATGTAATTTACTGCCCATCGGCAATATATTACATGGCATTTCTCACATTCTCAGATATTTATCTGAAACCACCAATTTCTGATCTTTTCTTCATCCTCCGGCAGCTGCTTATGATCAGTCACCCTTCAGTACAACACGGATCTTCTTATAAATTACAAATACGATCAGAGATGTCAGTGCATATTTAAAGATATTAAACGGAGCAATGATCAGCAGTGCAAAGGTAAGCAGTCCGTTTACGGAGCCGTGTACTGCGCTTCCCATCTGGATAAAGGTCTCGATTGGCATTCCAAACGCCTTACCGTAAGCCGGAAGCAGCACAAAGGCATTGACAAAGCATGCAAGGATCGCTGTCAGAACTGTTCCCACTGCCATACCTGCAACTGCATGTACTCTGCTCTTTTTGTGACGGAAACGATAGATCAGACCGGCCGGTACCACATAGGCACATCCAAACAGGAAGTTGGCAACATCACCAACACCGGCAGTCATGGTTCCCTTCGTCACAAGATGTACGAGAATCTTCACAAGTTCGATCAGGATACCTGCCACAGGTCCCATAGCGAAGGTTCCTACCATAACCGGTACCTCGGAAAAATCAAGCTGATAAAAAGACGGTGCAAGAAACGGGATCGGAAACTCAAGATTCATTAATACTCCTGCCACAGCACCAAGCATGGCTACCTGCGCGATGGTCCTTGTTCTGCTTCTTTCCACGGCATTTCCTCTCTGTAATATCTGTTCACTCATAACTCTCTCTCCTTCTTCAGAAATATTCAAAGAAAATTTCCACAAGAAATCTTTATGCGAAAAAAATTTCTATTTCTTCACATAAAAAGCCCCGGGAGCTTCTTCCCGGGGCACTGAGCACGTTCTTTAAATACTGCGCGTTCTTCTCTCATCCAGACTTTACTGTCGGTTCCGGAATTTCACCAGATCAGCCGCCAAAGCGGGTCGCGGACTATACCGCCGGTAGGGAATCACACCCTGCCCCGAAGAAATTTTCTTTTTTATGAGTTCATTATAACGCGCTCTTTTTATAATTACAAGGCTTAATTCTGTCACAGAAGCATTCTGCTCCATTTATATAAATCTAAGATCCACTCCTTTATGATCAAACCCAGATTTTCTTTACCGTACTCCAGCTACTGTAAAGAACCTTTTTTCCGACTCTTTTATATGACCGGATGCGGACATAATAGGTCTTTTTGTTTTTCAGTCCTGATATCTTATATCTGGTCGCAGACTGTTTTCCAACTGTGACCGTTTTTCTTTCTTTTGTAAATCTGCTGTCTGCTGCATACTGGATCTGATAGCCGGTTGCCTGTATATTTTTCTTCCAGCTTGCGGTAAAGGATCTGTTTGCTTTTTTCAGTCCTGTCAGCAGAGTTTTTGGAGGCAGGATCTTAAAGGTAAGCGTTTTGTTGATACGACTGTATTTTCCGGTCCCTCTGACCTGCACAGTTCCAATTCCGGAATTTTTATTATTTTTGTAATACAGCTTATAAGCACTCGAACCGATCTTCTTTCCATTTACAGTTACGGTTACTGATGGCCGGATGGTTTTTCCCGTATAAGTGTAAGAGGTTCTGTTTAGCTTAACATTGCTGACAAACTTTTCTGTCTTTTTTATGATCTTGAAATGAATGGTTGCGGTACCTTTATAATAACCGGTACCATAAATGGTTACCGTTGCCACACCCGGATACTGATTATCCTCGTAGTACATATAATAATCTTCGCCGGCTTTCAATCCGGGGATTACGATGGCAGGTGTGAGTTCTTTTCCTGTATATGTCTGATCAGCTATTGGATCCGCAGCCGGTAGTTTTCCGTAAATAGTAAAATATAATGTTTCCGATCCTTTATAATTGCCGATTCCCGTGAGCTCTGCACGAGCTTCACCAGGCTTTTCATTATTAACATAGGTTACCGTATAATCTTTTTCCTGTACCAGTCCGTCAATTACCACTTCCGGTTCCACTTTTTTTCCTTTAAAGGTGGTTTCCAGGTAGGTTTCATTATTTTCCGCAAAATAGCACACATACATTCCATTTTCATCTGGCGTAATCTTGAAACTCCGCTCTACTGTACCGCAGAAAATATCTTTTCCCGTGATCTTTACAGTCGCAGTTCCTGCATTGATGTTATTTTCATAAGTTACTTCATAATCGGAGCCCTGCTCAAGTTCCGGTGCGGATTCACTGGATTCTATTTCGGGTTCATGGCTTTTTCCATTATATTCATAGTCTGAAGTGATCTGTTCAAACCATTCATTCTGAAGCGGTATCCGGTTGTCTGCTGACAGCTCCACAAACGTGTAGCCACGGTCCTCTGCGTATTTCTGAAGTGTGGAATCCTTTTTTCCCGCGATCAGTGCTGAATCCCTGAACGCATCATCCGCCCAGACAGTATCTGTGCTCAGTACTCTTATCCTGCACCCGGAAGACAGACGAAGTCCATTTTTCCCAACTGATTTTACAGATGCGGGAATTATAATATCACAGATCCCTGAACTGCTCTGGAATGCATATTCACCGATTTCTTCCAAGCCTTCGTTTAGGACAGCTTTCGTAAGCGACGAACAGTTTCCGAATGCACCTTCTCCAAGGCTTCTGACACTTCCCGGGACTGTTATGGAAGAAACATTTACACAGTAATAAAAAGCATAGTCTCCCACGCTTACAGTTCCATCCGGAATCTGGTAATCTCCGGAACGTCCGGACGGAAACACGATCAGTTTTGTGCCATCCTTGCTGAATACCACTCCGTCTTTTTCAGAAAAATACGGATTTTCCGGATCTACTTTAATTTCTGTCAGACTGGACTCAGACAAGCCCTCCACAAAAGCAGCCAGCCCTATAGATGACACGTTTTGGGGAATCGTAACAGATTTCAATTTCTCACAGTTGTAAAAAGCATTCTTTTCGATGGTTGTAAGCGAATCCGGCAAAGTAACAGACTCTATATCAGAAGCCTGGGTGCAATACTGGAAGGTACTGTTTCCAAGAACCGTTACTTTTCTTCCGTCAATGGTATCCGGAACTACGATATTTGTATCCGTTCCTTCATACTGATACAGCCTGAGTGTTCCATCATTCAGAATCTTATAAGAATAGTCATAGTCCATTTTGGACAATTCATAATGTCTGGGGGCATTTCCCGTATATCCGCAGTCAACCAGATATCTTTCTCCGTCAATGATGACTACGGAGTTCCTGTGACCGCTTCCCGCCCCCGGATCATTTGCCGCATACCTTGCATACACGGTCAGTCCCAGTTTTTCGCACATATAGTTCACTGCGCTGGTATTGGCCCAGCAGTCTCCGCCGCCATCCAGCATCAGGCCTGTATAGCCGGAATGATACTGACTGTAATTGAAGTTGTTGGCAAGCCATCTGGCGATCGTCTCAACCTTTTTATAATCGGACATTTCCGCAGTAATATTTTCTTTGAGGAATGTATCCATTTTTTGTTCTGCGTAATACTCCGCATAATCTTTAAGTATGAATTTATAATAAACGGTACTGTTTCCATCCTGTACAGAGATCAGGGTCTCTCCAAACATGTATTCCCACTGGCTCTTTACGTCATTTCCGTTTTTGTCTACATAGGTTACATACTGCATTTTAGGAGTAACAAGACCAGTTTTGCTGACTTTCGCAGTATAACCAGAAACAACCGTATATACCGGATTTTTGCCGGATGTCTGGATCTGATAAGATGTCTGCATGGTATCCGGCATGGAGATCACACTGCTGTAAGTATCATTCATCGCATACAGATATATTTCTGTGCTCTCCACATCTGTTTCTTTTTCGGAAGTGCCTGCTGCCGGAATATCATCTGTGAATATATCTTCCTGCTGCTCCTGGTTTTCTCCGTCACCAAAAATTTCTTCCGGTGCCGCAGCCTCCTCTGTATCCTCTGTTCCTTCTGCTTTTCTGATGACCGCCGAAGGTTCTTCCAGAATTAATCCTTCATCAGAATCCTGTTGTATTTCCTCACTCTCTGAGCTTTCAGCTTCATCCGTTTCCGTTCCGATATCTGATCCCGGAAACTCTTCTTCTGTAATCTGATCTGTGTTTACGGTATTTTCTGATTCCTCAGAATTCCCATCATCTGTAAAAGTATCAATGGCGTCTGTCATATCCGTCTGTGCGTCTGTAAAATCTTCGGCCGCCACCGGTCCACATGGAACAACAGACATACATAATGACAGACCAAATGCTATCAATTTTTTCGGAAATTTCATTTCGTACCTTTCCTTCCTTTTTATGTAAACTGTTTATATGTAAGTTCTGTTTTTATTATAACGCGGCCCTGTCTTTTCGCAAGCTGCAATAATGTCCCCTACTCTGCAAAAAAACCGCTGTGATCTTCATTTTAGATCACAGCGGTTTATGTTTTATTATCGGAACATCAGACTTTCCACAATTTCAGCATTACTGTTCTTTCCATATCCGCATTCGATCAACCAGTTTTCTGGCTAGATACTGCCAACACCACGTTCTACTGTGATGCTGCATGCTCATATGCATTCTGTATTCTTACAGAATATCGATATGTTCTCCTGCAAGTGCCTTGTTCATGCTTCGTACTGCGCAGAATTTACCGCACATGGAGCAGGTATCATCATGCTCCGGTTTGCGCTCGTTCCAGATACGTTTTGCTGTTTCTGGATCCATGGCGCATTCCCACTGTGCCTCCCAGTCAAGCTTTCTTCTGGCATCTGCCATCTTGTCATCGATCTCACGGGCACCGCGGACACCTTTGGCAATGTCTGCTGCATGAGCTGCGATCTTAGATGCCATGATTCCCTGTTTTACGTCCTCAAGATTCGGAAGTGCAAGGTGCTCGGCCGGTGTTACATAGCAGAGGAATGCTGCTCCGGACATAGCAGCTACTGCTCCGCCGATCGCGGATGTGATGTGGTCATATCCCGGTGCAACGTCAGTTACGATAGGTCCTAATACATAGAACGGTGCACCCTGGCAGATAGACTGCTGTACTTTCATATTTGCCTCAACCTGATCAAGCGGCACATGTCCCGGTCCCTCAACCATAACCTGAACGTCCTTTTCCCATGCACGTTTGGTCAGCTCGCCAAGACGTACAAGCTCCTCGATCTGGCATACGTCTGTTGCGTCAGCCAGACATCCCGGACGGCAGGCATCACCAAGGGAGATGGTCACATCATACTCGCGGCAGATATCCAGGATCTCGTCGTAGTATTCATAGAACGGATTCTCCTCACCGGTCATACACATCCATGCAAATACAAGAGATCCTCCTCTGGAAACGATATTCATTTTTCTCTTGTGATTACGGATCTGATCGATGGTCTTTCTTGTGATTCCACAGTGAAGAGTTACAAAGTCAACACCATCCTGTGCATGGAGTCTTACTACATCGATAAAATCTTTAGCTGTCAGCGTATCAAGATCTCTCTGATAGTGGATAACGGAATCATAAACCGGAACGGTTCCGATCATTGCCGGACACTCGGATGTCAGCTTGCGTCGGAACGGAATGGTATTTCCGTGGGAAGAAAGATCCATGATAGCATGGGCGCCCATGTTTACAGCTTCCATTACTTTCTGCATCTCTACATCGTAGTCCTTGCAGTCTCTGGATACACCAAGGTTTACATTGATCTTGGTGCGGAGCATGGAACCTACGCCCTCCGGATCGATACATTTGTGATTTTTATTTGCACAGATCGCCACCTTACCGGAGGCTACCAGCGGAAGCAGTTCCTCTGTTGTCATGCGTTCCTTCTTAGCTACGATCTCAAGCTCAGGTGTGATGATGCCTTTACGGGCTGCCTCCATCTGTGTACTGTAATCTCTCATGTAAAAAAAATCTCCTTCCATAAATTCTTTGTGTTTATACAACAAAAAACCGGTTGCTGCAACGCATACGCATCACGGCAACCGGCTCTTACTCTTACGTACTTAATGAAAATCTTCTGTACTTCTGATCTCTTCTGTACTCTCTGATCTTCTGTGTCTTTAAGAATCCTTCGTGCATATGTCCCTACGTTGGCATTATCCAAATCAGGTTATGGGTCAAGACATTTACAGTCTACTCTCAGCTCGCTTCAGCGGGCCCCCCTGTTTTCATATGTTGGGGACGTTTGTTCGTCCATGTGGTTATTATAGTATACCGGCTAAAATTTGTAAACCACAATTCTGCATTTTATGACTTTTTCTTTCGACATAATCTGTCATTTTATCTCTCAAACTCCCCGGGATCTTTCTTTACAGACATTCTTCCACAGCTTTGCTGTTCCCCGTCAGGAGGATATCCGCAATCCGCATTCACTGCTTATTGCTTTTCGCAATTACAGCAGTCGATTTCCCTGATCCGGTCAAGCTCTGCAAGGTTTTCTGCACCTGCACGGCGGATCCCCGCAAAAATGGAGCCCGCAATATTGTGCCATACACTGAAGATCGCGCCCGGAAGTGTTGCAAGCGGATTGGCTGCAAAATTAGCTGCTGCCAGTGAGACAGCAAGGCCACTGTTCTGCATGCCTACCTCTATAGCTATAGCTGTTGTTCTGGAATACTCCACATGGAAGATTTTTGCAGCCAGAAATCCCAGCATCATACCGCAGAAATTGTGGATCGCCACTACTCCAAGCACCAGAACTCCACAGCTTACGATCTTCTCTGCATTTACAGCCACAATTCCTCCGATGATCATAACAATAGCTACAACCGACACCAGCGGCATAACGTCGGATACCTTATCCACATGCTCTCCCGCAAGGCTCCGAAGAAAAACTCCCAGGAGAACCGGGATCAGAATTACCTTTACCACAGAAAGCACCATGGCCCAGAAGGATACTTCCACCCAGGCTCCTGCCAGAACATATACAAGAAACGGTGTCATCAGCGGTGCTGCCAGTGTGGAAACTATAGTCATTCCCACAGAAAGCGCTACATCACCTCCTGCGATATAGGTGATCACATTGCTGGCTGTTCCGCCCGGACAGCATCCCACCAGGATCACTCCCAGCGCCAGATCTGCCGGAAGGTTCATCACTTTACACAGAAGCCAGGCGATCACCGGCATAATGGTATACTGAGCCACTGCACCGATCACCACTTCTTTGGGTCTGGAAAAAATTGCCCGGAAGTCATCCAGTTTTATGGTCAGACCCATACCAAACATGATCACTCCCAGAAATACAGACGTATAGTTCGTCATCCAGGAAAATCCGTCACGCCAGAAAAAAGCCAAGCAGGAAAAAGCGATGATAATGATCCCGATATATCTGGATGCAAGGCTGCTGATAATTCCGATTTTCTTTAAAACTTTCCCCATACATTATACCTCGTAGCTGAAGTTGTCGATCAGTCTTGTTTTTCCGATGTAAACAGCCATTGCTACAAGAACGCTGCGGTCAGCTTTTTCCACCGGCTGCATGGTAAGTGCATCTACCATGGATACATAATCAATCTTTGCCAGAGGCTCTGCTTCGATCACTGCTCGCATTTTTCCGAGAAGCTCTTCTGCCGGGATTCCTGCGTGAATGGCTTCCTGTCCGGCTTTTACTGCCTTTGACAGGCAAAGAGCTGCTTTTCTCTCTTCAGGGCTTAAGTATGTATTTCTGGAGGATTTTGCAAGTCCGTCCTCCTCACGGATGATCGGACAGCCTACGATCTCAATATCGAAGTTCAGATCACGCACCATCTTGCGGATGATGGCCAGCTGCTGTGCGTCTTTCTGTCCGAAATATGCTCTGTCCGGTGCCACAATGTGGAACAGCTTGGTCACAACGGTACACACACCTTTGAAATGGATCGGACGTGTTTTTCCGCAAAGTGTCTCTGACAGAGTATCTATACTTACAAATGCGTGGGGATCATGATACATCTCGGAAGGCTCCGGGCAGAAGATCAGGTCTGCTCCCAGACTTTCGCAGAGTTTGCTGTCACGCTCAAAGTCTCTCGGGTAGGCTTCCAGGTCCTCGGTAGGACCGAACTGTGTAGGATTGACGAAATCGGATACCACTACGATATCATTCTGCTCTCTACATTTTTTGATCAGGCTTGCGTGTCCCTCATGGAGAAATCCCATGGTTGGCACAAGGCCTACTGTTTTTCCTTCTTTTTTCCACGCTTTGATCTGTTTTCTTGTTTCTTCTACTGTTTTTGTTACCTGCATTGTGCTCTCCTCTTTTCCGGTTCTGAAACCGGTTTTCTTAATAGATTCGAGATAGCCTCTTTTCTGAATTCACCTTCGTCTTATTATCTTCCTGATCTGCGTCAGGCCATATCCTTCAGCAGTCCGTGTTTCTCATAATTGGTCACTCTGCTGATCCTGTTCTCTTCATCTACAAATACAACTGCAGGCTTGTGAGTACGGGCTTCTTCCTGCTCGTACTGTGCGTAAGCCATGATGATGATCTTGTCACCGGTGCTCACACATCTTGCTGCTGCTCCGTTCAGGCAGATCATACCGCTTCCGCGTTCTCCGCAAATGGTGTATGTCTCGAAACGGCTGCCGTTGTTCACATCTACGATCTGGACCTTCTCATATTCCAGTATCCCGGCAGCTTCCAGCAGTTCCTCATCCACAGTGATACTTCCTACATAATCCAGTTCCGCCTGGACAACGGTTGCTCTGTGGATCTTTCCTTTTAACATCTCTATTGTCATCTTATATAAGTCCTTTCCTGCAGGGAATAATTTTCAAGTGGATAAAAGCATCCGCTTCTGTATTTAATAAAAAAGCGTCTCGGGGTACACTTCGACCCTGAAACGCTTCTGATTGATTCCCTGTATATTGAGTCCTGTTTTTTATACACGAAAAGCATGCTCTTCAACAGTTGCTCAAAATTCCCATAACTGTTGTAACGCCTTCGTTATCATCGATACAGGCTCGTATCTTTTATAATTTTCATATATCCGTCCGTTCCCGATCCCGGGTTCCGGCTGGCTATTTTTATATAAGATTCCAGTGATTTCAGCCAGAGTATAGTTTTGAGTCCAAATACTATCTCTGTGGGGTATTATTGCACCCCGACACTGGTTTGTCAATAATTTTCATATTCTCTATTATCGTGAATGGCAGTAATAATCCCAAAACCAGTTACTTTCATCAAAAAACCCTCCCACACAGCAATTTCTCTGCCATGTGAAAGGGCTTTAGCTTTCTTCCTTTATGCACATTATTTATGGATATGCACATCCAGCTGATTATAAGGAATCTCAATTCCATAATAATCAAAATCTTCCTTGATCCTCTGGTTCAATCTCCATCTGGCTGCCCAGTAGCGGTCGGTATCTACCCAGACACGAAAGCCCATGATCACAGAGCTTTCTGCCAGCTCGTCTACAAATACCACCATCTCTTCGTCTTCTCTTGTATCCGGATCCTCGGTGAGGATATCTTCCAGGATATCCTTGGCCTTCTGGATATCTGCATTGTAAGAGATCCCCACTTTGATCTCCAGCCTTCGCTGATCCCTTGCTGTTACGTTGGTGATGGTCACATTGGAAAGAGTACCGTTCGGGATCACGATGTGCTTGTTATCAATGGATAACAACGTTGTATAACAAATCTCGACCTTGGCTACCGTTCCCTCGCTTCCGTCCTGTCCGTTAACGATGATGTAATCCCCTACCTGGAAAGGCTTGAACAGAAGAAGCATCATGCCTCCTGCCAGGTTGGCAAGTCCGCCCTGGAGGGCAAGACCCATAGTAACACCTGCAGTTCCGAGAAGTGCTGCCAGAGATGATTCCTTTACTCCAAAGCTTATGGATATGTTAAAGATCAGGAGTATGTAAAGTACGATCTTGACCAGTGAGGACATAAACTGTGCCACTCCTGTATCCAGCCTGGATTTTGTCAGTGATTTCCTCACAAACTTTACGATCCATTTAATTACCGTGCTTCCTACCCAGAAAGCAACAATAGCCAGAACAACCTTGATTCCGAATTTCGTGATGTCCGGCAGATAATTTTCAAACATCTGCCTGTACTGGCTTACCTGATTTCCGACCTCCTGCACGGTCTGTACAGTACTATCCAAATATAATCCCTCCTGTCTGATCGATTATTCGATATACATATGCGGATCGATCTATGAGCTTCAAAGCTTATTTCTGATATAAGCATTTCCTATAATCCGCATCTGGTAATATAATAATACAGCAGTGGTTTTTCCCTGTAAACCTGATTTCTCCGGTTCTATAAAGTATAGGGTATAAACCACTGCTGTATTTCTGTTATAGCTTTATTGTATATCTGTCCGGTAATCCGCCGCAGAATGCTGCAGAATATACTTGCCTGCTTCTCTTTACTCAGTTTTTCTCTTTATTTACTGATTCCCTTCATGGAAAGGCTGATACGTTTTTTCTTCATATCAACACCAAGAACACGGACATCCACGATATCTCCCACACTGACTGCTTCCAGCGGATGTTTGATGAATTTCTCGCTCATCTCGGAAATATGGACCAAGCCATCCTGATGCACACCGATATCCACAAAAGCACCGAAGTCAATAACATTGCGGACAGTTCCCTTGAGGACCATGCCTTCTTTCAGGTCCTTCATATCCAGGACATCGGTACGGAGGATCGGTTTCGGCATCTCGTCACGTGGATCTCTGGCAGGTTTTTCCAGTTCCTTTACGATATCACGTAAGGTTGGCTCTCCGATCTCCAGCTCCTTTGCCAGTTTTCCGTAATCGCGGATCTGCCCAGAAATACCGGTAAGCTTACGCTCTGCCACATCTTCCGGTGTGTAGCCCAGCTTTTCCAGGAGTTTTTTTGCTGCGTCATAGCTTTCCGGATGGACACTGGTTGCGTCCAGAGGATTTTTGCCTCCTGTGATCCGTGTGAAACCTGCACACTGCTCAAAGGCTTTCGGACCAAGCTTGGCAACCTTAAGAAGCTCTCTTCTTGTCTGGAAACGGCCGTTTTCCTCACGGTAGGCTACGATATTCTTTGCGATGGCCTTGCTGATTCCGGAAATATACTCCAGAAGGGATGCAGACGCAGTATTCAGATCCACTCCGACCTTGTTTACACAATCTTCCACAACGCCGTTAAGGGCTTCTCCCAGCTTTTTCTGGTTCATATCATGCTGATACTGACCGACACCGATGGATTTCGGATCGATCTTTACAAGCTCTGCAAGCGGATCCTGTACACGTCTTGCGATGGATGCGGCGCTTCTCTGTCCAACATCGAAATTCGGGAATTCTTCCGTGGCAAGCTTGCTTGCGGAATATACAGAAGCACCTGCCTCGTTGGTGATAACATACTGGACCTTTTCAGGGATTTCCTTAAGAAGCTCCACGATGATCTGCTCGGATTCTCTGGATGCCGTTCCGTTTCCTACAGAGATCAGTGTCACATGATATTTACTGATAAGCTTTTTCAGGGTTTCCTTTGCGGCACGGATCTTGGTCTCATTGGTTGGTGCTGTGGGATAAATAACTGTGGTATCCAGAACCTTTCCGGTAGGATCTACCACTGCCAGCTTGCATCCGGTACGGAAGGCAGGGTCCCAGCCAAGAACTACCTGTCCTGCAATTGGAGGCTGCATGAGAAGCTGCTCCAGATTTTTGCCAAAGACATGGATGGCACCGTCCTCTGCTGCCTCTGTAAGGGCGCTTCGGATCTCACGCTCAATAGCCGGTCCGATGAGACGTTTATAGCTGTCCTCAATGGCTTCTTTCAGAACAGGTATAGTGTATGGATTATCGCGGACGATCACCTGTTTTTCAAGATAACGGATGATCTCTTCCTCAGGTGCAAGGATCTTCACAGTAAGGAATTTCTCTTTCTCACCACGGTTCAGAGCAAGGACACGATGACCTGCAAGCTTTTTCACCGGCTCCTCAAAGTCATAATACATCTCGTATACAGACTGCTCCTTCTCATCTCTTGCGGTAGAACATATAGTTCCCTTATCCATTGTTCTCTTACGGATACTGATACGATAATCTGCTTCATCAGAAATGTGTTCTGCAATGATATCTCTGGCACCGCTGATGGCCTCTTCCACAGTTTTGACTTCTTTTTCCTCAGAAAGAAATGTTTTTGCCTCTTCTTCAAGAGGTTTCTTCGTCATCTGGAGAAGGATGATGTCGGCCAGCGGTCCCAGACCTTTTTCCCTGGCGATGATGGCACGTGTACGGCGCTTCGGGCGGTACGGACGGTAAAGATCCTCTACCACAACGAGTGTCTGCGCTGCCTCGATCTGTTTCTTCAGCTCCGGAGTCAGCTTGCCCTGCTCCTCGATGCTGCCCAGAACCTGAGCCTTTTTATCCTCAAGATTTCTTAAATAAGTAAGTCTCTCATTAAGATTACGAAGCTGTTCGTCGTTCAGTGTACCGGTTGCTTCCTTACGGTATCTGGAAATAAAAGGAATGGTGCAGCCTTCATCGATCAGCTTAACCGCTGCCTCGACCTGCCATTTCTCAACGTTCAATTCTCTGGTAATTACCTGAATAATATCCATTTTTATCTTTCTCCCGTTGTTTCAAATTTGCCTGAGGCTGCTTTTTCCTCTTTACACAGCTTCTGACATTTATCAAAGATCAATCTGTGCGATCACGTCCTTCAGAGCATTGGCGCTTGCATGAAGCTTCTCTGTCTCCTCCTCGGTCAGCGGAACACGAACGATACGTTTTACACCTTCCGGTCCGATAGAAGCCATGGTACTAAGACATACATCTTCAACACCGTACTCTCCGTGAAGCATGGTTGATACACTGACTATTGTATCAGATGCTGCAAGAAGAAGCGAGCAAAGTCTGCAAACAGATACGGCTACCGCATAAAATGTAGCACCCTTCTTGGCGATCACAGTTGATCCTGAAGTATGAACATACTCCAGAACCTCTTCTCTGTCAAGTGGTTGCAGATCTTTCTGATCCTCATGAACGATCTTGTCAAACTCATCAAGGGTCGCACCTGCAACAAAGGCTCTGGACCACGGTACAAAGGAAGTATCTCCATGCTCTCCGAATACATAGGCGTGGATGTTTTTCTCAGATACACCGTAGTGCTGAGAAAGTCTGCAGCGGAGACGGGCCGTATCCAGGGCGGTTCCGGAACCAAGGATCTGATTTTCCGGCAGTCCGGAAAGCTTTGCAAATGCATAAGTCATAATATCACATGGATTACTTACGATAATATAAAGCGCTTTGGGAGCCACCTTTACGATCTCCGGAGTAATACTCTTCATAATGTTGACGTTGGTCTGTGTCAGCTCGATGCGAGTCTGTCCCGGTTTTCTGGCAATACCGGAAGTGATGATCACAATGTCAGAATCTACAGCATCCGGGTAATCTCCTGCCACGATGGAGATCGGCTCACGGAAACTGGTTCCCTGCTCAATATCCATAACCTCACCTTCAGCCTTATCTTTGTTAATATCGATCAGAACAATCTCTGATGCAATACTCCTCTGTGATAAGGTATAAGCGATAGTTGCTCCTACACTTCCTGCTCCGATGATCGTAATTTTACTGCTCATATTTGTTCTCCTTTCAGCGTTGTTTGTCATTTTAATAACAACTTTAATTACACACATTCAAACATAACATAAAACATTGCCCTGTGCAATAAAAATTTTATTGTATTTCTCAGGTTAATTCCCGCTAATTTGTATTTCAAATTATTTAAACCGATTATATTTTCTGATATTTTCCCTATTATTCTGTATACATTCCTGTTATTTTTTTATCGATTTATAGAAGCAATTTCAGAAACCTAGCAAAAAACCTCTGAACTTCAAAAAAAATCAAGAAGTCCAGAGGTTTCTTTCACCTCTTATTATTGGCTTAGATTCAGATGTTTATAGCTGCTCCAACGTTCACCCGGTTAATTCTTTGCCTGGGCAAGGGCTTTTTGTGCAGCGTCCAGGATCCCTTCGGAAGAATATGTGGCTCCGCTGACAGTATCGATTCCATCCGCCGACTGGTTTGCCATGATCTGAGAATAGATCGTGCTCCATGCAGGATCAAAAAATTCCGGTGTATCCTGATTTGTCTGCTCAATGGATACGATCTGGCCTCCTGAGATCGTAATTATCAGATATGTTTTTCCTCCATATCCAAAAGCCGAGCCTGTATACGTTCCATCTCTGTACATTCCCACCGGTTCCGGTGCTTCCGTTGGCTCCGGTGTTGCATCCGGCTCATCTGTCCCTGGTGTTGGAGTTACATTGGGTTTTTCAGGAACCGGCGTCACATCCGGGTCGTCCGGCTCCGGCGTCGGGGTTGCTGCCGGCGTCTCTGTTGGCTTCGGTGTGGCTGTTGGTTTCGGCGTTGCCGTAGGTTTCGGTGTGGCTGTTGGCTTTGGTGTCGGTTTCTTTGTCGGAGTTGGTGTCGGTTTCTTTCCATACTCCGGATTGATCGCTTCTTTAAGAGCTTTTTTTACAGCGTTGAGAATTCCGTTGGAGGAATAGGTTGCTCCGCTGACTGCATCAATATCATCTACAGAATCCGTACCAATGATCTGTTCCTCCAGCACGCTCCATGCTTTTTCAAAAAACTGCTCCGTGTCCGTATTTTCCTGTTTCAGGGCTTCGATCACTCCATCCTTGATGGTCACAGTTACCTTCACGTCTCCATTGAAGCCCTTTGCCGAAGCTGTATATTTACCGTCCAGATATTTTTGGGGACTGTCCGGATCTTCCGGTTTCTTTGTAGGAGATGGTTTTTTTGTAGGTGACGGAGCTGATGTCGGAGTTGGTAAAGCAGTTGCTGCAGGTGTAGGGGTGACCTGCTGGCTGTTTCCATCTGCCGCTGCCTGGGAGAGGGCATTCTGAACTGCCTGGATGATTCCGTTGGAGGAATAGGTTGCTCCACTTACTGCATCTACATTCGGTGTATTTCCGGCGATCATCCTGCTGATCACACCCTGAGCTGACGCAAAATACGACGCAGTTTCTCCAGATGCCTCCAGAATATCTATGGCCGCAATCTTTCCACCGCTGATTGTTACTCTCACGCGAATCGTCCCGCCAAATCCGGTTCCGCTTCCTTCATACGTACCGTCCTTATATCCATCTGCCGGAACGCTTGCTACCGGTGTCTGCGTGGTTCCCTGTCCTGCGGCGCTGGCATTGCTTTTTGCAGATTCGGAAACCGTTCTTGTACCTGAGCTTTTTTTCGCTGCTGTTTTTTTTGCACTTTTTTTCGATGAGCTTTTCTTTTTTGTTGTACTGTTTTTCTCAGCTGTGGCAGTTGTGCTGTCAGAAACAGTATTTTCTTTTTCATACCCGAGATATTTTTCCAGCTCTGAAGCGGACATTACGGTCGTCTCTGCCTGCCCGACTGCTTCTGTCTCTCCATCAGAGCCCTTCGCCTTTATGCCTGAAAACACAAGCGCCGCAATCACAGCAGCTGCAGGGACCAGCTTGGTCCAGGGTATCTTCGGAGTATTTTTTTCCTCCTGCTTTTTATCTTTCAGATCTTTTTCCATGCTTCCTTACTCTCTCCTCTTTTCTTGCGGCCTCTGTCAGACATTGCTCTTCAGAAATCAGCAGACCTCTGCCGCAGACATTGCTCTATGTCTGCGGCAGAGGCTTCTGGATATCTGTGATCACATTCGGTTCAACAGCAAAATTATTTAACTGTTACCACAAATTTCTTTGTAATTCCGTTGCATTTCACTGTGATCGTTGCTTTACCTTTTTTGATTCCCTTTACAACACCCTTGCTGTTTACAGCTGCAACTTTTTTATTGCTGCTTGTATATGTAACCTTGCCTGCAGGTGCTGCTTTGGATCTGATGGTTGTTGTTTTACCTTTTTTGATCGTTGCAGAAGATTTTACAAGACTGAATGCAGGATTCTTGACAACTACCTTGCAGGTTGTCTTCAGGGCTCCTGCCTTTGCTGTAATCGTAACGGTTCCTGCTTTGATTCCTTTTACAACACCTGTTTTGCTGTTTACAGTTGCAACCTTTGTGTTGCTGCTTGTGTATTTTACAGTTGCAGATGGTGTTGCAGTTGCTTTTACAGTTGCTGTTTTTCCTTTGTAGATCGTTACGGAAGCCTTTGCGAATTTAATTTTAGAAGCTTTTACTGTTACCTTGCAGGTTGCTGTGGCATTTCCGACCTTTGCTGTGATAACTGTTGTTCCGGCTTTTACACCTTTAACAACACCCTTACTGCTTACCGTTGCAACCTTTGTATTGCCGGACTCAAATGTCACTGTTGCATCGCTGTCATTTGTTGTTGCCTTAAGAGTCGTTGTTTTTCCTGTATATACAGCTGCTGCTGTCTTATCAAGTGTAACTGTTACTTTCTGAAGCTCTTTCTCTGCTCCCTGAAGATGTTCAAGCGCTTCATTTACCTCAGCCTGACTTGCGTCTGTTTTTGCAAGAATGTCTTCTGCTTCCTGAAGCTCACCGGCAAAGGACTTCCAGGTTGCAATTGTGTAATCCTTCTCTGCCAGAGCTTTTGCAGCTTCCACTTCCGTTTTAAGGCTTGTAAAATCAGTCGGCTCCATTGTAGGATTTACGATATTCTCTGCAGTTGCCTGGAAGCTGTAAGTATAGTCATTATATCCAAGAGCATACACTGTCAGTTTCCAGTATCCTGTTCCGTCTGTTCCTCCCGGAAGCTTGCAACGTGCAGATTTTGTAAGTCCAAGCTGGATTCCCATTGCTTTATGCATCCAGTTATCTGCGGCAAACTTGGTTCCATAAGAAGCGAGGCATTTTGTATATGTAGAATCATCTCCATAATAATCCCAGCGTACAGCCTGCATATTTGCACCAAGATCGCCATAATTTCCATTGAGATCCACACGGAGGAATTCACCGTAGCTTCCGCTTGCTGCTTTTACACTCGGCTTGATCTCTGTTGCTGTTTTTAACGCCTGATCCTTGATACCGGAAGCTGTTCCGTCTGATTTTCTTGCTGTAAATGTAAAGCCGTCACCATTTTTCTCCACATATTTCAGACCATTTGTCTGTGCATTTACGTCTGCCACAAGGCCTTTGTAATACTGGAGATTGTTTTCACTGTATCCTCCAGAGAGCACAGCTCCATCCTGTACAACATTATACTTTTTGCAGAAATCTGCAAAATCTGCGGTCTTAACTGCTACCGGGACATATTTCAGACCATATATCTCATAATGATCCATCGTATAGGTTTTTCCATCTTCTGTTGTTATACTGCCTCTGTTCCATTTTACCTTGGAACCGTCTGTAAGATAAAGTGTGCTTCCTTTATCCTCCCAGTAGGATACGTCGAATCTGGTTCCGTCTTCAGCAATGATCGTAGCTTCTGTCTGATAGCTTCCTCTGTGGAGTCCATGATTTGCAGTCGCTCTTGTTACTGTATCAAAAGCTCCTGTATCAAACTCACTATGTGAATCCTTCTCTTCTGAAGAGCTTGTATCTCCAGCTGCATATACGCCTTCTGCTGCCCAGTACTCACCCCAGGTAAGTCCTGCATATACGTACTGATACTCGCCTGTCAGCTGGTCAGAATCGGAAAATGCTTCCGCCACTTCATCGCCTTCTGTGAAATCCTCTTCCCCTGTAGAGAACGGGTCTGCTTCCTCTGCTGTATCTTCCTGCTGGATATCCTCTGTCTCGTCTGCAGCAGCTTCTGGCACTGCTGCATCCTCTGCTGCTTCTTCTGTTATGTCTGCAGCATCCTCTATAGCTTCTTCTGCTACAGCTTCAGTATCCTCTGCCGTTTCCTCTGTGCTAAAATCCTCCGTATCTCCTGCCTCTGCCTCGGAAACCACGGCTGCATCAAGATCAGATGCCATTACAGCGGTCGGAAAGGTTGTTGCTGCCACTGCAAGACTTAAAATGCATGGAGCTGTTTTTTTCAATAGATTCCACTTCTGCATTGCTTATTCCTCCTAAAAATATGATATATTTATAGAACCCTTTCCAGGTTTACTATCGCAAGTACTGCGGATATGAGCATTCCCCTCTGCCAAACAATCATAAACCGGATCGCCGGGAGATCAGCTTCACTCTGCAATATCCTCCACACTATAGGAATCCGCAAGCAGGCTGAACCGCTCCTTCATCCCCTTAGTGAGATACACATGATGGTCTTCATCCACAAAAAGTCCGTCTGCACCGTAAGCTTTCAACAGCTGTGTCCCTTTTTCCACCCCCAGCACAAAACATGCTGTGGAAAGCGCATCTGCCTCCAGACCTGAGTCACAGACTACCGTTACCCCGGTCACTCCGCTTTCTGCCGGATAGCCGGTAGACGGGTCCATAATGTGGTGATACCTTACACCATTTTCGATAAAATATTTCTCATAATCTCCGGATGTGGAAAGAAATTCTGTACCATTTAAGGCAACCACACCAAGATAGTCATCCTCATTTTCAGCTCTGGGATCTGTCACTGCCACATTCCAGGAAGAACCATCCGGCTTGCTTCCGTAGGTCATGACACTGCTTCCTCCCAGATTCATAAGTGCTGCTGTTACATCCTTCTTTGTTTCCAGTTCTTTAAGGATCAGGTCACAGCCAATACCCTTTCCCGCTGCTCCAAGATCCAGAGAACAGCCCTCCTCCATGTGGACCGTATTTCCGTCAAGAAAAATCTTCTGATATCCGGAATCCTTCAGAACATTCTTAATTTCTGCTTCTTCCGGAATTTTCTGGTTTTCCCCTCCAATATCCCACAGGCGGATCAGCTTCCCGATGGTTGGGTCAAAGGCTCCGTCAGAATCCTCTGCGATCTTCAGAAGACGTTTCAGGTATCCGGAAAGCTCGTCGGAAATCTCCGTATCTTTTCCGCTGTCTGCATTCACCTTATAGATCTGGGACTTCTCATTGGTCCAGGAAAGAAGGTTCGTCTCCACATCTGTCAGCACAGCTGTCAGCTTACTGTTTATATCGTCACCTGTGGTATAGAGTGTTTCTGATACCACAGTATCCATTGCAAAATCTGTATCGGTATATGTCTGTACATCATTTTCCGAAGCAGCCATGCACAGCACAGGAAACAACACCGCAATTCCTGTAAATGTAACTGCTGCCAGAAAAGTTTTCTTTTTCAGAGCCTGATATCTCATAGATCATTTTTCCTCAATTATTCCAATGTGAATATTTTTTCTCGGGCATGCTGCGGCACATGCGTGGCAGCAAAGACATTCGCCGGATCTGCCTGTGTCGCCGTCGATATCCAGATGAGCCGGACATCTTTTTTTACAGAGACCACATTTCGGCGGACATTTCTCACGGTTTCTCCGAAACAGTGCACCCGGAAGGATTGGCATTAATGCAAAAACCGCTCCCATGGGACAGAGAAACTGGCAGAAAAACCTTTCCTGTGTACACATTCCCACAATGATCAGCACCAGGAGCACAATTCCCACCAGATATTTGCTGTTCGGGAGCCGTCCTGCCGTGAGCATGGAAAAAACATCCCACGGGCTGGTTCCCGTAAGCTTTCCGTATACACCTGTAAGGCAGGAAAGCAGGATCAGTGCCAGTACGATATATTTGACTTTCTGAAGCCCGTGAACCATTTTTTCGGAAAGATCCGGTTTCTTTTTTTTGTGAAAGCATTTCATCCGGATCCAAGAAAAGCCTTCATATACGGCATCTCCGAAAGATCCGAATGCACACGCATATCCGCAGAAATGTCTTCCGAAAAAGCAGGTAAAGATCAGAAGCACTGCCGTTACAGTCAGAAAGGAATTCCACTCCACCGGCTGACCGGCCGCAATGGCAAGAAAGATCGATTTGATACCTGCAAAGGCTGTAGAAAACAGAGACGGGGCGGCAATAAAAAATGCCAGCTGTATTCCCGCACGCATCAGCCTTACCTCCCGCTGTCTTTTTTTCATGAGTTTTCCGCCTTTCCAAGTGCCGCATCCACTGCGTTCAGGATTCCTGTGGAGCTGAACGTTGCTCCAGATACGGTATCCACATCTGTACTCTGAGCACTCAGGATGGAATCGATCACACTCTCTGCCTGTGAAAGATATGCACTGTCCTCACCTGGGGCGCTGACTACGTTGATGGATGTGATCTCATCACCGGTAAGTGTCACCTCCACCTGAATGGTCCCGCCGTATCCCTCGGCTTCTCCTGTATAGGTTCCATCTTTATATACATTATCGGAATCTGCGGTTGCTGTGTCCTCTGCGTCTGCATCGGATACATTGCCGTCTGAAGTGTCTGTTGTTTTGTCATCGCCTGCTGTATCTGTATCACTGCTGCCTGATCCTGCAGATGCTGCCTGATTCTGCATACGATTTACATAACTCGTCTCCAGCGCACTGAGAAGTTCATTCTGCTGCTCCTGAAGTGTATCTACCTTATCTGTCAGAGCCGCGATCTCTTTTTCATTTGCCTGAGCTTTCATGCTGCTGTTATAAAAAAGTACAGCCAGGATCACCAACAGTAAGGAGATCACTCTCATATAAAAATTCAGATTTTTCATCTCTTTTCTCCCTTGTATTTTTAACAATTCTGTAAATTGCTGCATCAGACTCACGCTATGCGAACATATATTGCTACGTCAGATGCTCTCGATCCAGTCCTGTAATCTGCGTATAACTGTCTTTTGGATAAATTATATAGTTTTTATCCATATACATAAATTAGTTTTGATTAATCTTTTTTATAAAATTAGACGATGCTAACTTACAGTTAGGTATTATATCACCTGTTTTTTTTCTTGTCTACACTTTTGTTAGTAGTTTATAACTTTTTCCAATATGAATTTTTCTGTTATATGTCTTTTATAAAAGAAAAATCATCGCCACTCCTCCCTTTCCGTTGGGAACAGCTGTATGAATTATGGTTAGATATCATTAACTTATGTTTGCCTTTTAATTTCGATTATGATATGATTTTTCTGAATCTGTAACAGAAATGGAGATTTGTTTTGAAGAAAAAAGAATTGATTTTTATTGCCGGGATCCTGATTCTGGCGGGGGTTCTCTGGCTTGGTTTTCAGATTGCGGGGAAACGTTCCCATAATACGATCCGTATTACCGTTGACGGAAAAGAATTCGGAACCTATTCGCTTTCCCAGGACCAGATCATCCACATCGGAGACACCAATGTCTGCGAGATCAAAGATGGAAAAGTTACAATGATCGAAGCAACCTGCCCGGATCATTACTGTATGAAACAGAAGGCTGTGGACGAGCACGGCGGTTCCATCATCTGCCTTCCTAATAAGGTTGTGATAGAAGGGGAAAATACTGCAGAGGATTTGGATTCGGAGAGTTCGCCTAAAATTGATGCGGTGACATAAAATTTCCGGAGAATATGCGTAATACGTGTTCTCCGTAGAGTTTTCTCTGACAGACGGTATTCTGTCTGTGCTGTTTCTGCAACGATATTCCTGCAACAAATGAAAGGATTTATTTATGAAACGAAAAACAGCTTATCTCGGATTATTTGCCGCAGTAGCGATCATTTTTGGATATGTGGAGTCTCTGGTCCCTATATTTACAGGGATTCCGGGTATCAAGCTCGGGCTTGCAAACCTGGCGGTGCTTTTTATACTGGACCGATATTCTGTAAAAGAAGCGGCTCTCGTGTCCGTTGTCAGGATCCTGGTGATCGGATTTATGTTTGGAAATCTGTTCAGTATTTTGTATAGTCTGGCTGGCGCTGCGCTTAGCCTGACTGTGATGGATCTTTTGAAAAAACATTCCGGCTTCAGTCTGATCGGTATCAGTGTGGCCGGTGGTGTCACACATAATATCGGGCAGCTGATCGTTGCCATGATCGTGGTGAGCAATACGAGTTTGATGGTTTATGCACCGGCACTGCTGGTGTCAGGTGTCCTGGCGGGGATTCTCATAGGTGGATTGACAAAGGAGGTTGTGGGACGACTTCCTTTGAATCTATAATTATGTGGTTTACTTTTTGGATTATGGTTTTCACTTTTTTAAGTGAGGGGAAATTGTGTGGTTTGATTTTTTAGATTATAGTTTTCACTTTTTGAAGTGAGATAAATTGGGTAGTTTGATTTTTTGGGATTGTAGTTTTCACCTTTTGAAGTGAGAGGAAATTGGATGGTTTGATTTTTTTGGATTATAGTTTTCACTTTTTGAAGTGAGATAAATTGGATAGTTTGATTTTTTGGGATTGTAGTTTTCACCTTTTGAAGTGTGAGGAAATTGGATGGTTTGATTTTTTTGGATTATAGTTTTCACTTTTTGAAAGTAGGTAATTTGCGAGAAGGGGAAGCACTCATAGTTGCGAAGGCCGTCTCCCCTTCTCGCGCTCTTCCCCTCCTGGCCACGCCGCTGTGATGCGTTGTGGAACGTGTAAGTGCATCGGCTCAGTCCTGTATTCTGCTGTATCGGCAGTGACAGGCTGAGCCGATTATTGATTCGGCCATGTATTCTGCTGCACTGGCAGTAGCAGGCTAAGCCGATTATTGATTCTGTCTTGTATTCTGCTGCACTGGCAGTAGCAGGCTGAGCCGATTATTGCTTCGGCCATGTATTCTGCTGCACTGGCAGTAGCAGGCTGAGCCGATTATTGCTTCGGCACTGTATTCTGCTGTACCGACAGTAGCAGGCTGAGCCGATTGTTGCTTCGGCACTGTTTATTGCTTCTTCACTGTTTATCGCTTCTGGCTGAATGGGAAAGTGGACTGCGTAGCGGGCTTGTTCTCTGGATTGTGGTGTATCGCTGTTATTCAGGAACAGGCTTCGCCAATATATTTACGTCAGCATAAATCGGCTCAACCTTCCACAGCCAACGTAGTAGAATCCATCGCCCCTCCAATATCTTCACATATTCCTACAACCTACAATAGCTGCGTGCCCGGAAAGGGGGAGCTCGAGGGGGAAAAGCGGGCTTCGCAACTTTGAGTGCTTTCCCCCTCGTACCTGCCCATGCCAAAATGGTCCCCCTGAAAGGGAAAGTACCTGCGTCTCAAGCATCCCCCGGAAAGGGCATCACCTGCGTCTCAAGCATCCCCCCGGAAAGGGCATCACCTGCGTTTCATGCATCCTCCCGGAAAGGGAAAACATCCTCCGGAAGGCGATCAGGCTTCGGTTTCATCGTGGAACTGCGGGATCGGAGTTACCGGGGGATAAGAATCCACCGGAGGTTCATCAAACTCTCCGGAAATATTCCGATAGAAAACTGCCATACAGGTTTCTATATAAGGCACCAGCCAGATCAGTGCCAGATACAATGTAAATATGGAAAAAATGATCCACGGAACAAAACTTAAGAGCATTTTCATATATTCCCAGTAATGTCCCTTCATAAGCTTTGCACTGGCTTTCAGTGCCTGCACTCCTTTTATGTCCGAATTATCGGACAGGATGTAATAGCTCATGGTGAACGGCATAGCTGCCAGCAGGTTCAGCGCGAACCCGAGAAGTGTGAGCAGCATGTAAGTTACTGCCCAGTTCATCTGCTCCTCCGTTGTATTTCCCATATTGCTTGTAAAAGAAAACCACGCCAGTGGAAGTGATGTCACCAGATTGATCAATGCCAGCACAAAGGATGCCACGATCACATGATCCGGCTGATGGCTGAAAAAGTACAGAAGGTCTCCGAAAGAGTAGGCTTCCCTTCTGGAAATATTCAGATAGATCCGGTAAAGTCCTGCGGAAAAAATACAGATCACCAGAGAAAGGACAAAGCTGAATACCTCTCCTCCAATGATCGCATACAGGGAATCTCCCGGAAAAAGTGCTGTGGAAATATAGCTTGAAACTGCGCTCATCGCCGCAACCGCAATACTCCCGATCACAGGGACCGTAAAATTACCGGCCAGAGTTTCCCCTGCCAGCTTCTTACAGCCCTTCAGATTTTTTCTCATAATTCTGTATCCCTTCGTTATAGAAGGCGGAGACTCATCCAAGCCTCCGCCCCGTCATTTTTTACTTCAGATATATCATATTCTCATATTTCACATCTGTTTAGTCTGCAAGATTAAACGCATCATGTACCGCATTCATGGCACGTACACCATCTTTCTCGTTAATGAGCACCGTCACACGGATCTCAGATGTTGCGATCATATTGATGTTCACACCCTCATTGTAAAGGCTCTCGAACATTTTTGCAGCAACACCCGGATTGCTCATCATACCTGCTCCTACAATAGAAAGCTTGGCAATGTTTTTCTCCGCATGAAGCTCAGAATAGGCGATGCGTGCCTGGTTAGCTTCCAGAACACCCATTGCATCGTCCAGATCATTTTTATCAACAGTAAAGGAAATGTCCTTGGTTCCGGCACGGCCGATAGACTGAAGGATCATATCCACATTGATATTTTTCTTAGCCAGGGTATCAAAAAGCTTAAATGCCACTCCTGGTGAATCTTTAAGTCCGATCACAGCAATACGTACTGCATCTGTATCCAGAGCAACACCGCTGATCAGCATTCTCTCCACTGTTACTTCCTCCTTTACCACAGTTCCTTCGCTGTTGTTGAGACTGGAACGTACCACCAGCGGCACGCCGTATTTCTTTGCCATCTCCACAGAACGGTTATGAAGCACTCCCGCACCCAGAGTTGCCAGATCCAGCATTTCATCGTAAGTGATCTCCTTAAGCTTGCGGGCATTCGAAACCTTACGCGGGTCAGCGGTATAAACACCGTCCACATCGGTATAGATCTCACAGGCATCTGCATGAAGCGCTGCCGCAAGAGCTACGGCTGTGGTATCAGAACCGCCACGTCCAAGTGTGGTATAGTCATTATATTTATCAATGCCCTGGAAGCCTGTGACCACAACGATCCTGCGGTTATCCAGCTCTCTGCGGATACGTGCCGCATCGATCTTTTTCAGGCGTGCGCTGCTATGTGCACTTGTTGTGTGCATAGCTACCTGAAAGGCATTCAGAGAAACAGCCGGTACTCCCAGACTGTCCATAGCCATGGACATCAGTGCCACTGACATCTGCTCTCCGATGGTAAAAAGCATATCCATCTCACGTTTCGGAGGTTTGTCATTGATATCCTTTGCCATGGTGATCAGCTCATCGGTATACTTACCCATTGCAGAAAGCACGACCACCACGTCGTTTCCTTTTTTGTAATCTTCGATACATCTTCTGGCAACATTAAAGATACGCTCTTTGTTTGCCACAGAAGTACCGCCGAATTTTTTTACAATCAACATGTTCTTTTCTTCCCTTCGACATCAATCCTTTACACGGATCATTGCCAGTACTTTTCCGGTGAGCTTGCTGATCTTCTCATAATATTCAGCCTGCTTCATCACCGGTGTGATAAATCCGAATTCGTCCGGAAGGTCATCCGGCTCGATGGTCTGTACATCACCAAAAGCTTTTTCCACTTCATCCATAGTAGTATCAGACACACGTACGAAGAAACGTCCCTCAACTTCATCCATATCCATAAGCTTCAAGGCATAGCTGCTCCAGTTTGTCATGATATTTCTGTGGAGATGCTTTGCTTCATCCACAACATCTGCAACTACTGCACTTGCAGTCGGAAGCTTACCTGCTCCGCTTCCGTAGAACATGGCATCTCCAAGAACATTTCCGTGCACAAATACTGCATTAAACACATCATTTACACTGTAAAGCGGGCTACTCTGGCCTACCAGGAACGGCGCTACCATTGCATAGAAAGAATCTCCGATCCTGCGGCTTGTGGCAAGAAGCTTGATAGTCATGCCAAGCTCTTTTGCATATTCCATATCTGCCGGTGTGATCTTTGTGATTCCTTCTGTATAAATATCCTCGTAATTCAGGAATTTTCCGTATGCAAGTGAAGAAAGGATGGCGATCTTACGGCATGCGTCAGCACCTCCTACGTCTGCAGTCGGATCTGCCTCTGCATAGCCCTTTGCCTGAGCTTCCTTCAGAACCGTATCAAAATCACAGTTCTCTGTGCTCATCTTGTAAAGCATGTAGTTGGTGGTTCCGTTAAGGATTCCTGTGATCTCATCGATCTCATCTGCTGTCAGCGAGGAATTCAATGCGCGGATGATCGGGATACCACCGCCGCAGCTTGCCTCAAAAAGGAAGTTGATATTTTTTTCTTTTGCGATCTCCATGAGCTCAGAACCATGCTTGGCTACCAGAGCCTTATTGGATGTGCTTACGCTCTTTCCTGCCTGAAGCGCTCTTTTTACAAAGGTATAAGCCGGCTCGATCCCGCCCATAACCTCAACAACAATATCTACCTCCGGATCGTTTACGATCACTTCATAATCATGAACCAGAACTTTCTCAACCGGATCTCCCGGAAAATCTCTTAAATCAAGAACGTACTTGATGTTAATCTCATCTCCAGCTCTCTTGTTAATGCTCTCATGATTGGTGTTGATGACTTCAACAACTCCGCTTCCTACTGTACCGTAGCCTAATACTGCTATGTTTATCATATGCTTACTCCCTGCCTAAAATTTTCAAATAGTGTATACCGTCTCTCTGCTCAATATTCTCCACCATAGCCTCTGCGTCACCTTCTCCCGGAAGGATGTCAACGCTCAGCGTCAGCGTTGCGACTCCGTTAATGGGAATACTCTGATGTATGGTCAGGATATTACCGTGAAAACGGGCAATCGTCTGCAGCACCATTGATAAAAGCCCCGGCTCATCGTCCATCTGAATGATAAAGGTGATGGTCTTTCCCTTGGTCTCCTCGTGGAAAGGAAAAATATCGTCCTTATATTTGTAAAAAGAACTGCGGCTGATCCCGGTCCTTTCAGCAGCTTCCTGAACAGTAGCCACCCGTTTGGATTCCAGCAGTCTCTTGGCCTCAACCACCTTGAGAAGTACCTCCGGCACTGCCCGTTCTCTTACTACATAGTATTTTTTCTTTTCAACCTGTTTCTGCATAGCAACCTCTCTAACTGCTGTTCGCATTGCGGCCAGCAGCCTCCTGTCCGTTTCATAAAGACAACTGTTTTTGTACAAGAGATATATTATCATAATAAAAGAAACTCCACAAGCGCTTTTTTGCCTGCGGAGTCCTTTTCTCTGTCTTTATGGGGTTCCGTGACAGTAATGTTATTCTTTCTTTTTCGCCAGCGCGATCCATTTCAGGTATGCATTGATAAAAATGTCAATACCACCGTCCAGAACTGCGTCAACATTACCGGTTTCTTCATTGGTTCTATGGTCTTTTACCATGGTGTATGGCTGCAGGACATAGGAACGGATCTGGTTTCCCCAGCCGATATCTGTCACTTCGCCTCGAATGCCGGAAAGCTTCTCCTCGGCTTCCTGCTGTTTCAGCAGATACAGCTTGGCCTTCAGCATCTGCATAGCCTTGTCCTTATTCATGTGCTGAGAACGTTCATTCTGGCACTGTACCACGATTCCTGTTGGGAAATGGGTGATACGGATCGCAGAGGATGTCTTGTTGATATGCTGTCCACCGGCACCACTGCTTCGGTAGGTATCGATACGGATATCGTCGTCATTGATCTCTACGTCCAGATCCTTCTTGATATCCGGCATAACATCACAGGATACAAATGAAGTCTGTCTCTTTCCTGCTGCATTAAACGGAGAAATACGTACAAGACGGTGAACACCCTTCTCGGATTTCAGATAACCGTAGGCGTTCTCTCCGTTCACCTGGAAGGTTACGGATTTCACACCGGCCTCATCACCGTCAAGGTAATCCAGGACCTCCAGCGCAAAGCCCTTCTTCTCCGCCCATCTGCTGTACATACGATAAAGCATTCCGCACCAGTCGCAAGCCTCTGTTCCGCCGGCTCCTGCGTTCAGCTTGATGATGGCGTTCTCTCCGTCGTACTCTCCGGAAAGGAGTGTCTTCACACGGATGCTGTCAAAGCTTGCCTGGAACTCGTCCAGCATTTCCTGGATCTCAGGGACGATCTCAGGATCATTCTCCTCATATCCCATCTCGATCATGGTTTCCATATCTTCCATCTGTGTTTCCAGATTATGGTATGTCTCAATATCGTCCTTGAGACTCTTTAACTGTTTCATCTTCATCTGGGATGCTTCCGCATTATCCCAGAAATCAGGCGCTTCCATCTCGCGCTCTAATTCTTCGACCTTCTGCTCTTTGTTAGCGAGGTCAAAGTGAATCCCTCACTTCCACTAATGGCTCTGTGTATGTTGCAAGAATACTCTTGAACTGATCTAACTCAACCACAGCTTCACCTTCTTTCTATATATTGATACAGGATTTCCTGCCTGTCTTATACAATACCATATGGGCATGGAAATTACAACGAAAACGTGGTCAGGGCGTAAATATCCTCTCTCCTGTGCTTCAGAAGCGGCAGCTGCTCCCGGACTTTTTTTACCTCGTCCAGATCCAGTTCCACTATCTCCACGTCCGGCTTTTCTTCCATTTCCATGAGGACTTTTCCCCAGGGGTCTGCGGCAATGGAGTGACCCCAGGAATGATACCCGGCGTTCAGGTCTCTGGCTGGTGCAGCTCCGATGGTGTATACCTGGTTATCCACGGCTCTCTGGCGGAACATCAGCTCCCAGTGAAGGGGCCCTGTTGTCATGTTAAAAGCAGCCGGCACGATGATTACCTGGGCGCCTTCGTCCACCATCAGCCTGGCAAGCTCCGGAAAACGGAAGTCGTAGCAGATGCAAAGGCCCATCTTACCAAATTCTGTATCAAAAACCGTCACCTGGTCTCCCGGTGTCAGGGTATCGGATTCTTTAAAATACTGACCGCCTTTTACATCAATGTCAAAAAGATGCATCTTCCGGTGCTTACCGATCTGATGACCATTTCTGTCAAAAACATAGGAAGTGTTATAAATATTGCCGGCTTCATCTCTCTCCGGCATACTTCCGGCTACGAGATAAATTCCGTGTTCTGCCGCCAGCCTGGAGCATTTTTCCCAGGTATCTCCGCCCTCAATTTCGGCATATTCCGGAAAGTATTTATTTTCGTAGGGGCAGCAGAACATTTCGGGCAGGACTGCCAGATCGATCCCCTGAAGCTCCGGGCTGGCAAGAAGTTCTGCTGCCTGGGTGATATTGCGAAATTTATCAGTATATACATGTGTCTGGAGAATTGCAGTTTTTATAATTGCCATATTATCATATCCCTTCTCTTACAGCGAAAATTAAGTATCTGCCATATTGGCGCAGGATGACTTTCTCATATGCAGGGCGAGGGAATGAAGCGTATCGGTGGCTACGGCGATTGACGACAACGCAGCATATGAAAAATCAGACAAGTCTATATGACGGTTATTTAATATTCGCTGTACTCTGTTCCTGTGTAACAGAAATTCCAGAAAAAATAGCCCCACCGCATCATCCGGGTGAGACTATTTTTATCTTCCTTCTCAGATCTTGGCAGCCTTACGTCCGCAGCACTGTTTGTATTTCTTGCCGCTTCCGCATGGGCACGGATCATTCGGGTATACTTTATCTTCTTTTCGCTGAACCGGTTTCTTCGGGCCTGCGCTGTCATCTTTGTTTGTGCCGGTTACCTTAGCAACCTGCTCACGCTCGATCTTCTGCTCCACATGAACATGATACAGCATACGTACAGTGTCTTCCTGAATGGAGCTGATCATGCTGTTAAACATCTCGAATGCGTTCATCTTGTACTCAACAACCGGATCTCTCTGGCCGTATGCCATCAGACCGATACCCTGACGGAGCATTTCCATATCATCGATGTGATCCATCCATTTGCTGTCGATGCATTTCAGAAGGACAACTCGCTCAAGCTCACGAAGCTGTTCCGGTTCCGGGAACTCAGCCTCCTTCGCTTCATAAAGCTTCACAGCCTCTTCCTTCACAATATGCTTGATCTCATCTTTCTTATGGCCTTTTACCTTCTCTGCGGTCAGCGGGTGGATCGGGATGATCGGAGTGATCGCAGTGTTGAACTCATTAAGATCCCACTCAGAAGAATCCATGTCATCGGAGAAGCACATGTCTGTCATGCTGTCTACGATATCTGTGATCATCTTGTAGATGGCATCACGCATATTCTCACCGTCAAGTACCTGGCGGCGCTCCTCATAGATGATCTCTCTCTGCTCATTGTTAACCTGGTCATAGTCGAGAAGGTTTTTACGGATACCGAAGTTGTTGAACTCGATCTTCTCCTGGGCTTTCTCGATGGCATTGGAAAGCATCTTGTGCTCGATCTGCTCATTCTCCTCAACACCAAGGGATGTGAACACCTTCATCAGTCTCTCGGAACCAAACAGACGCATCAGGTCATCCTCAAGGGAAATGTAGAAACGGGATTCACCCGGATCTCCCTGTCGTCCGGAACGTCCACGGAGCTGGTTATCGATACGTCTTGACTCATGACGCTCGGTACCGATGATCTTCAGACCGCCGGCCTCTCTTGCCACATCGTCAAGCTTGATATCGGTACCACGGCCTGCCATGTTGGTCGCGATGGTAACGGCATCTGCCTGTCCTGCCTGAGCTACGATCTCAGCCTCAAGCTCATGGAACTTGGCATTCAATACATTGTGGGGGATTCCCTCTCTCTTCAGCATTCTGCTGAGAAGCTCGGAAGTCTCGATGGTGATCGTACCAACCAATACCGGCTGATGTTTTGCGTGAGCTTCCTTAACTGCCTCTACAACGGCGTTGAATTTCTCTTTCTTTGTCATGTAAACAGCATCGTCAAGGTCTTTACGCTGTACTACACGGTTGGTCGGGATCTCTACAACGTCCATGCCGTAGATATCACGGAACTCTTTTTCTTCGGTAAGGGCTGTACCTGTCATACCGCCTTTTTTGTCATATTTGTTGAAAAAGTTCTGGAAGGTAATGGTTGCGAGAGTCTTGCTCTCTCTCTTAACCTTCACATGCTCTTTCGCCTCGATCGCCTGATGAAGACCATCGGAGTAACGACGGCCCGGCATGATACGTCCGGTAAACTCATCAACGATCAGGATCTCGTCATCTTTTACAACATAATCCTGATCCTTGTGCATCAGATTATGTGCACGAAGTGCAAGGATGATGTTGTGCTGGATCTCCAGGTTTTCCGGATCTGCCAGGTTCTCGATATTAAAGAATTTCTCAACCTTCTTGATACCCTGCTCGGTAAGGTTGACGATCTTATCTTTCTCATTTACAACGAAGTCACCGGTCTCGATAACCTCCTCACCCATGATGGCTGCCATCTTGGTCATCTCATGGCTGGCCTCACCACGCTCCAGCTGCTGTGCAAGGATATCGCACACCTCATAAAGCTTGGTGGACTTGCCGCTCTGTCCGGAAATGATCAGAGGTGTACGTGCCTCATCGATCAGGACAGAGTCGATCTCATCGATGATACAGTAGTGAAGATCTCTCTGAACAAGCTGTTCTTTATAGATGACCATATTGTCACGAAGATAATCAAATCCAAGTTCGTTGTTTGTTACGTATGTGATGTCACATCCGTATGCCGCACGACGCTCTTCCGGCTTCATGTCGTTAAGTACCACGCCTACAGTCAGGCCAAGGAACTCGTGAACCTTACCCATCCACTCAGCATCTCGTTTTGCCAGGTAGTCGTTGACGGTTACGATGTGGACACCTTTTCCCTCAAGGGCATTCAGATATGCAGGAAGTGTGGAAACAAGAGTTTTACCTTCACCTGTTTTCATCTCGGCGATACGGCCCTGGTGAAGGATGATACCACCGATGATCTGTACACGGTAATGCTCCATTCCAAGTACACGCTTGGCTGCCTCACGTACGGTGGCAAATGCCTCCGGAAGAAGATCATCCAGTGTTGCACCTTCTGCAAGACGTTTCTTATATTCTCTTGTCTTGTCTCGTAACTGCTCATCCGTAAGCTGCTGCATCTGAGACTGATAGCTCTCGGTTTTTTCAACCAGCGGCATGATACGTTTTACCTCACGCTGGCTGCGGGTTCCAAATACTTTTGAAAAAACATTCATGTTTCTGCTCCAATCATTTTATTCGAATAAGACTGCTGTCTCTGATCTGTCCAATTTTGGATCATTCCAGTTCTCTGTTGATATCCGTTATACTGGATCACATATGGTATATATTCTACCACTTTCCTGTTATAAAAACAATGAACAATTATTTAACAAATCATGTCAGGAACAACAGAAAATATCCCGCATAGGATCCTGTTTTCGAGGATCCCGCGGGATATTACAGATCTTATTTCCTTACTTTTGCATTTTTCACACTGCTCCAGGCACCGTAATATGTCTTTCCGCTCACTTTTTTGTATGCACGGATACGAACATAATAAGTGCTTCCCTTTTTCAAACCGGAAAGTGTTCGGGTCAGTGCACTGGTGGACACTGTTCTGGCCCCTCTCATGGACCTTGAGGCCGCATACTGGATCTGATAGCCGGAAGCGCCAGCTGCTTTTTTCCAGCGGACAGTCAGCTTCCCGGAAGCCTTGCTGGACGGTTTGTACTGCACCGGAGCTGTCAGACGGACGATCCGGCTGCCGTTTTTGTTATAAGCACTTAAAGCAGAGCCCTTGTATGCGCGGACTGTATAGGTATACATGGTTCCTGCTTTTACTGATCCGTCTGTATAGACCAGCGTATTGCTTCCGCTTACGGTAGCGATATTGACCCACTTGCTGCTGTTTCCGGCCCTTCGATAGATCTTGTAGCCGGAAGCATTTGCAGCTCTTTTCCATTTGAAGACGATGCCGGCAGGACTGTTGGAAGTGCCGGATAACCCGGGCGTGGTAAGCTTTACCGTTGTAAGGGACGCGGAACGGAACTGGTATACGGCTGACTGTACTTCATCAGTCTTTTTCCATTCAGCTTTCTGATAAACATACTTCTGGAAAAAGATATACATGTTATAAGTTGCGGCTTTGTTTATTCCTTTGGCAGATCCGATCCGCCATGTAGTATTCTTCCTGTTATCGGTTGGATTTGGTGAAGTACTCCAGTAAACCGGCACCCACTTCACATCTCCGGGCCCGGGATTTGTATTCGTAGTTCCCGCACCGGTCACGGTAAAATTATAATATTTATTCGGAGTAAATTTCAACGGAGAATCCAGCCCTCTGACGACACTTTCTCTGACATCCGGTATAGAAGGTGTATAGGTCGGTGTCGGCGTTACACCGTAATCCGGAGGTGCAGATGTAAGTGTAGGTTCAGGTGTCGATGTCACATTGTAAGCTGGACGAATCCCTCTGGAATTCAGTCTTAACTTTTTCAGTCCGCTAGTTCTGCCATCCGTGCCCAGTACCTTAAGATACAGATCAAATTCTTTCTCTATATCCAGATTCTTAAGATATATCACAAAGCTTCTGTTTGCGGTAACCACCACACGAGAGCTACCCATATCAAGCTTCGGAACAACAGATGTTCCGTCCTTTTTTCTCGCTACAGCTTTGTAGTAGCAGGCTCCGTTTGCATCAACTTTAAGTGTCACATTTACAGAACTGCGGCTTACCCATTTTTCTCCGGTCCATTTTACGTTTATTTTTGGCACCGGTGTTGGTGTCACTGTCAGTTCAGGATCCGCTGTCGGTGGCACTGTCGGTTCCGGACCCGCTGTCGGTGGCACTGTCAGCTCCGGAGCTGACGCTGACATAGCTTCTGCGTTTTCTTCTTCCATACTGTCTCCTGCTTCTTCAGGTATCAGTTCTGTCAATAATACTTCCGGATCATCCTCACTGGAGATTTCTTCTGAAACTCCTTCCTCAGCTCCGCCGAAAGCATCCTCGCTGTTCTCCGCGTTTTCCACATCTTCCATGGTTGCATCGGAAGAGTTATCCACCATTTCCTCAGAAATATCCTCACTGTCTTCTGTAGGCTGCTCAGTATCTCCCACAGGCTCTGTAGTTTCCTCTGCGGAAAACAGCTCCTGGCTGTCCGCAGTATTTTCTGTGATTTCTGCATCACCGCTGCCAAACTCTGCAGCCATACCGGTTGCCGGAAGCACCGTCACACAAAGCGCGGCACTTAAAAAAAGTGCCAGAACTTTTTTCTTCATTTACCTTCCTCCTTTTCTCCGTGAGTTACATATTTGTTATGTCAAGGAGATATTCGCACTCCACACAGTATTATTTTTCAGAAAGTGGGGCTGACTGAAACTTGTACTGTACAGACTGTATCTTATCCGTAGACTGCCATTTGGAATCCTTGCAGGTATATTTGCGGAAGAAAACATACAGATTAAAAGTTCCCTCCTGGTCGATTCCTTCCTTGGAACCGATCTTCCAGGTGCTTCGGATCCGGTTGGAATTCGGATTCGCAGATGTGCTCCAGTAAACAGGCACCCACTTAATGTCTCCGTTTTCCGGATCCTCATTATCGGTACCGGCACCGATAACCTTAAAATCATAAAATGTATCCGGGTAGAATTCCAGAGGAGAATCCAGCCCCTCTACCGTACTGTCCTCTGCCTTTGGTTTGGATGCTTTATGTTTTTTCTCAGAATCTGTTTTTTTCGCCGGGCGGCTGTCCTGATCCAGCTCCATCCGCTTCAGATCACTTAATTTCCCATTCTCATCCTCAATCTGGATATACAGATCAACTGCCTGGTCTGTATCCAGGTCTGCAAGTGTGATCCCGAACTCTTCATCCTCACTGATCAAAACCTCATCATTCACGGTATTTCCGGTCTCGATCTGAGGCACCTGGGGATTTCCGTCTTCCCCCCGCTCTGCCCATTTATAATAGCAGACGCCGTTAACGGCTGACGTAAGCGTTATCTCTGCCTGGGAATAGCTGTCCCATTTAAATCCTGTCCATTGTATTTCTGACTTTTGGGAATCCTTTGTATTGTTTTCTCCGGAACTCAGTTCCAGGTCCTCCACAGTCTGTTCTTTTATGGTGTCACCACTGTTAAATTCCGCTGCCATACAGGTAGCCGGTATCATGGTCATACCAAGAGCTACACTTAAGATCACCACAGGAAGCTTCTTTTTCCATTCTCCTTTCGCATATGTCTTCATTATATAATTCTCCCCTATTGCTTGCAACAGAAAAGAAGCCTGATTTTGCTGTGACATAAAAGGCTCCGGAAACCTGCCGATTTCTCACACAGATTCCCGGAGCCTTCCATTCAATATTCAGTTGTGATAATAAAATCCCCTATCAGAACTCTGGTTCGATCAGTCCGTAAGTATTTCCTTTACGTTTATAAACTACGTTAACCTGCTCTGTCTCAGCATTAAAGAATACAAAGAAATTATGTCCGAGAAGCTCCATCTGTACGCATGCATCTTCCGGATACATTGGTTTGATCCCGAATTTCTTGGTACGGATGATCTTAACTTCCTCATCCTCTTCATAATCCTTATCAAGGTATGCCTTCTGGAAGTTTGTGGATTCCTGCTGCTTGTCAACGATCTTGTTCTTGTATTTACGAAGCTGACGCTCAATTACCTCTTCAACCAGATCGATGGATACATACATATCATTGCTTACCTGCTCGGAACGGATAATGTTACCTTTCACAGGGATCGTTACCTCGATCTTCTGGCGATCCTTCTCAACGCTTAAGGTTACTGAAATCTCAGTTTCAGGAGTGAAATACCTTTCAAGTTTACCAAGCTTGTCCTCAACAGCTGTTTTAAGTCCTTCGGTTACTGCTATATTCTTTCCACTAATAATAAATTTCATGACTTCCATCCCCTTTGCTGTTTTATGTTGCTATTATAACATATTAAATTGAATTTTAACATCACTTTTCAAAAATTTCATAAATTTTTTCCAAATTTATTCGATATATTCCTTCAAAATGTTTTTTTTGTCGTGAATGCGCAACTATTAGAGTATTTCATCTAATTAATTCATTACAAATGTATATCTGCACACCAGTGCCAGAAGATTGATGGGACAAAAGCATCTGCTTCACTATTTGTATATACTATTTCATTTTAGCCAGAGCTTCAAAGGGTATACTTCCGCCAAAAATATCCAAAGCACTGCCAACAGTCACATCCAGTCTGCCCTGACCTGCTTTTCGAAGCTCTTCAATATCTGCCATAGAACCCACACCGCCTGCATAGGTCACCGGATGGGCTGTATACTGTCCCAGAAGCTTTGCAAGCTCTGTTTCCACACCTCGGGCCTTTCCTTCCACATCCACTGCATGGACCAGAAATTCGTCGCAGAAGCTTCCAAGCCTTTCCATCAGCTCCGGTGTCACGATCTCTTCTGTAAATTTCTGCCATCGGTCTGTGACAATATAATATTTGCCATCTTTTTTGCGGCAGCTCAGGTCAAGTACAAGATGTTCTTTCCCTGCAGCATCACGGATCTTCTCCAGATTTTCCCAGGAGATCACTCCGTTTTTAAACACATAGGAGGTTACGATCACGTGGCTGGCGCCAGCCTCCAGATATTCTGCCGCATTCTCCGGGCAGATGCCGCCTCCGATCTGAAGCCCTCCGGGATATTTTCCCAGAGCCTGAAGTGCCTGGGCTTTCGTTGCTTCATAGTTCGGGGAATCCTTTCCGTTCAGAAGGATCACATGACCGCCCTTTAATCCTGCCTTCTTATAAAGCTCTGCATAGAATGCCGCATCCTGCTCTGACACAAAATTTTCTGCCGCCTGATCCCCCTGATCCTTCAGGCTTCCTCCTACGATCTGTTTTACCTTTCCGTTATGTATATCAATGCATGGTCTGAATTTCATAATCCTGTCCTCCATTTTCTTTCCATGCACTGATAATAGCATCTGAAACAGTTTTATGCAATGCTGTGGTAAAATATCTGTTATCTTCCTTCTACCGCATTTCCCACTGCGTTTCCGATATCATCCACTGCATTACCTACGCCGTCGCCAAGGTCCTTTACACTGTCACCCAGCTCACCGGATACAGTTCCGTCATTTTCGTTTCTGTCAGCATCCGCAGCTCCGGGTGCTGCTGTCCCGTTATTTCCATTTCCTGCAGGCGTCACGGTAATATTTCCATCGGACATCTCATTGTTATCCGTGCCGGAATCCTTAATGCTCTCTCCATTGTCCTTCACACCGTCATTGTCTGCTTTTTCTTCCATAGTTTCATCTTCTGCGGCAGTATTTTCGTTTGTATCTTTTTCCTTATCCTTCGTGTTTTTATCTTTTTCATCCACTGTTTCATCCGCATTGTTTACCTCTGTGCCGCAGGCTGTAAATGTACACAGAGACAGGGTAAGCAAAGTACCAAAAAGAATCGCCTTCCATTTTTTCATATGATCTTCTCCTTTTTCTAAAAAATTCTGTATTCCTAATATGGCACTTTTTCCGCTATCCTATTCTGGGAAAAATTTCAAAAACCGCAATTTCATCAAAAAAAGACGGGGTCCGATCTTACACGAACCCCGTCTGTATTACCTGTATTTTATTCTGTTGCGGCTCAATCTGTCAGAATCAGCCGATCACGTCACTCATATCATAACGTCCTGCCGGTTTGCCGGCAAGGAATTTGGCTGCTTCTACAGCACCTTTTCCAAAAATAGCCTTGGAATATGCAGTATGCTTGAACTCGATCACTTCGTCCTGACCTGCAAAAATTATCTCATGCTCACCTACGATAGTTCCACCGCGAACTGCGGAGATACCGATCTCCTTATCATCGCGTTTTTCACGTTTCTGGCTGCGGTCATATACATAATGATACTGATTATCCATAGCTTCATTAATGCTGTCTGCCAGCGCAAGTGCAGTACCACTTGGTGCGTCTAATTTCAGGCGGTGATGCTTCTCTACGATCTCCATATCAAAGCCTGCAGCTGCAAGAACCTTAGCTGCGTCCTGAACCAGCTTCAGAAGTGTGTTGATACCAAGAGACATGTTTGCGGATTTCAGCACTGCTACCTTTCGGGATGTTTCTTCCACTTTTGCAAGCTGCTCCTGGCTTAAACCGGTACTGCATAGAACAACCGGGATCTGGCGTGCCGCGCTGTACTCAAGAAGCTTGTCTGTTGCCTTTGCGGAAGAAAAATCAATGATCGCATCTGCCTCTACCTGACATGCGTCAATATCGGTAAATACCGGATAGCTGTTTTTTCCCTGATCTGCAATATCAATACCTGCTACGATCTCAGCATCCGGATCTTTCTCCACAATGCCGCTGATGACCTGGCCCATATGTCCGTTGCAGCCGTGCATGATGATTTTTACCATAGTATATTCTCCTTTACCTTTCGCTTACAGTCAGATCATTTAGCAAGCTTAAGGCCGAATTTCTCGATCTCTTTTGCAAGAGCTGCCTTTGTGTCCTCTTCCATCTCGCAGAGCGGCATACGAAGCGGCCCTACGTTCATTCCCATAAGGTTCATAGCTGTCTTAACAGGAATCGGGTTTACTTCGCTGAACAGCGCATTGATCAGCGGAAGAGCTTTCAGCTGATCCTCTGTTGCTCCCTTGGTGTCGCCGTCGAAATATTTCATGACCATGTCATGTGTAAACTTCGGTGCAACGTTGGAAAGTACGGAAATAACTCCAAGTCCGCCAAGAGAAAGAATCGGAAGTACCTGATCATCATTTCCGGAGTAAAGCTCAAGCTGTCCGTCTGCCAGAGACATCATCTTGGCGATCTGGGAAAGATCTCCTGTTGCTTCCTTGATTCCGACAATGTTCTTTACATTCTTTGCAAGGTAAGCTGCTGTAGCCGGCTGGATGTTGCAGCCTGTACGGCTCGGTACGTTGTACATGATGAGCGGAGTTTCCGGAACTGCATTGGCAATTGCTGTGTAATGAGCGATAAGACCCTTCTGTGTAGCCTTGTTATAGTAAGGTGTTACAATAAGAAGAGCGTCTGCGCCATAGGAAGCTGCTTCCTTGGACATCATGATCGCTGTCTCTGTACAATTGGAACCTGTTCCTGCGATAACAGGCACACGTTTGTTAACTTTATCAATTGTGAACTTAATTGTCTGAAGATGTTCTCCGTGTGTCAGAGTAGAAGATTCTCCTGTTGTTCCACAGATAACGATGGCGTCTGTGCTGTTCGCAATCTGATCCTCAAGGATCTCCTCAAGTTTCTCAAAATTCACTTTACCGTCTTCATGCATAGGTGTTACGATTGCAACGCCTGTTCCTTTAAAAATTGCCATTTGTCTTCCTCCTTCTTTCTTCTGTGAAATATTACTTATTCCCGTTCCTGGTCAGTCAGCTCTGTTGTTATCGTGGTAATACTATCCACATAGGGCTTCAAAGCATCCGGAAGCCAGCGTCCGGTCATAATTATATGCATACTTTCATCCTTCTGCTTAAGCATATCGATGATCGTCTCAACTGGAGCGATTCCTTTATCCATAAGCCCGAGGATCTCATCCAGCAGCAGAAAATCACACTCTCTGGTAGCAATTACCTTCCGTGCGAAATTAAGGCCATTGAGAATATTGGTTCTCTCTTCTGCCTTTTCCTGCTCACTCAGGTCATTATAGCAGGTGTCCATTTTTTCGAAACGGAAAATCTTGAAATCAAAATTATCCAGTTCCTCAAGGAAATCCAATTCTCTGCGTTCCCTGCCCTTGAGGAACTGTATGATGATCACACTTTTTCCCTGTGTAGCAAAGCGCAGCCCCCGGCCTACAGCCAGAGTTGTCTTTCCTTTCCCGTTCCCGCAATAAACCTCTGTTATTTCTCTTTCCATGATTTTTCCTCTTACTGTTAGTGAAACCGGTAATTCCCCATTTTTCTAATTTTTTTAATATTACCGCAGATTGGCTGGAAATGCAAGTGTTACCTTAATGTTCTCACCACTATTCCAAAATATATCCAATGTTACTCAACATATTCCAATTTACTCACCGAAACTTCATAGGCAATCCTTTTTTCTGTTTCGTTTTCACTAATCCGTTTCATGTACTCCCTGCTCTGGATCCTGCCCCAGATCAGTACATGCCCGCCTACTTCAAAAGCAGAAGCATATCTGGCATTTCTTCCCCAGCATATACATGGTATGTAATCGGATTTTCCGTAAGGTCGATTGACTGCCATCAGAAGATCTGCGATTTCTCTTCCCAACGGTGTTTTTCTGTATACAGGCGGTTTACAAATATATCCGTCCAGAAAGATCTGATTGACCGGCACAGTTTCTTCTTCCTCCCCCACAAACTTCACTTCCCGGGCAAAGACTGAAAGCACAAGCCGGTTTCTCTTTTCTTCATGACGGTTATAGGATCGGAACTGTCCGTGGATCTCGATATATTCTCCCACATAATCCTGTGTGATATCGATCAGCCGCTCAGACACCATCACCGGGATCCTGTCCTCCGAATCGCTGAGACGTTTTACCAGGATATCCATCATGTAAAATCCTTCTCCAAAGACCTGATGGCTGAAAGTAAACCCCGTAGCGATCCGTCCCATAACGGATACCTGATTGTTTTCAATAATTTTATCTGCCATAATAAGTAGCTCTCCTTCCTCTTCGTGTATTTCGTCTATATCAATCTATGTGTATTTGCGGTATAATATGCCTGAAAAATGAAAAACCAAAAATATTTTTTTATGTCTTGTAATCTCACAAAAATGTGATAGACTATAAATTTGGACATCATTTTTAACAAAAAAGATTACTTATATATGGAAAGAAAGGATTTGGATTATATGAAGACCAAGCGTGAAGATGTTCGTAACGTGGCCATTATCGCCCATGTCGATCACGGTAAAACAACACTTGTTGACGAGCTTTTGAAACAGAGCGGTGTTTTCCGTGAGAACCAGGAAGTCCAGGAACGTGTCATGGACTCCAACGATATTGAGCGTGAGCGCGGCATTACGATTCTCTCCAAAAACACCGCAGTTCATTATAAGGATGTAAAAATCAATATCATCGATACTCCAGGTCATGCGGACTTCGGCGGCGAGGTAGAGCGTGTGCTGAAGATGGTAGACGGCGTTATTCTTCTTGTGGACGCCTTCGAGGGTGCCATGCCTCAGACTAAATTTGTACTTCGTAAAGCTCTCGAACTGAACCTGCATGTTATTGTCTGCATCAATAAGATCGACCGTCCGGAAGCACGTCCGGAGGAGGTTGTCGACGAGGTTCTGGAGCTTCTCATGGATCTGGACGCATCTGACGAACAGCTGGACTGCCCATTCCTGTATGCCTCCGCAAAAGCCGGCTATGCAGTTCGTAACCTTGAGGACAAACCTGAGAATATGGCTCCGCTTTTTGAGACCATCCTTGATGCGATTCCTGCTCCGGAGGGAGATCCGGACGGAGATACGCAGGTTCTTATCAGCACCATCGACTACAATGAGTATGTAGGCCGTATCGGTGTCGGTAAGGTTGAGCGCGGAACCATTTCCGTGAACCAGGAGCTGATGCTTCTGAACCATCATGACCCTGACAAACACGAGCGCGTAAAGATCAGCAAACTCTACGAATTTGACGGACTGAACAAAGTTGAAGTTAAAAGCGCTACCATCGGAGCTATTGTTGCAATCTCCGGTATCGCGGATATCCACATTGGAGATACCCTCTGTGCAGGAGACAACCCGGAGTCCATTCCGTTCCAGAAGATTTCCGAGCCAACAATCTCCATGAACTTCCTTGTAAACGACAGTCCTCTTGCAGGACAGGAAGGTAAATACATCACTTCCCGTCACCTTCGTGACCGTCTCTACCGTGAGCTGAACACAGACGTCAGCCTTCGTGTAGAAGACACCGATACAACCGAGTGCTTCAAGGTTTCCGGCCGTGGTGAGCTTCACCTCTCCGTTCTTATTGAGAACATGCGCCGTGAGGGATACGAGTTTGCAGTCAGCAAACCGGAGGTTCTCTATCACACAGACGAGCGTGGACGTAAACTGGAGCCGATCGAAATCGCATACGTTGACGTTCCGGAAGAATTTTCCGGTACTATCATCCAGAAACTCAGCGAGCGTAAAGGTGAGCTTCAGGGTATGAGCACAGCAAGCGACGGAACTGTACGTCTCGAGTTCTCCATCCCCTCCCGTGGACTGATCGGATTCCGTAACGAATTCCTTACCTCCACCAAGGGTACCGGTATCCTGAACACCATGTTTGACGGATACGCACCATACAAGGGAGACTTCCCGTACCGTAAACAGGGTTCCCTCATCGCTTTCGAGGCAGGCGAAACTGTTACCTACGGTCTTTTCTCTGCTCAGGAGCGTGGTACTCTCTTTGTCGGACCTGGCGAGAAGGTTTACAGCGGTATGGTCATCGGACAGAACGGAAAGGCCGAGGATATCGAACTGAATGTCTGCAAGACCAAGCACCTTACCAACACCCGTTCCTCTTCCGCTGACGATGCACTGAAGCTTGTTCCGCCAAAGATCTTAAGTCTTGAGCAGGCCATTGAGTTCATCGACCAGGATGAGCTTCTTGAGGTAACACCGACAAGCCTTCGTATCCGTAAACGTATTCTGGACTCCAGAGACAGAAAACGTGCCGCATTCCGCAAAAGCTGATCGAACCTGGCTATCATTTACTGTTGAGCAGAAACCTTTTACAGTAATTCGGCGCAAAGCCACATAGTGAATGCGGATGCTTTTATCCGCCTGACCTATATTTATATAAACTGCCATATGGGAAGCATTTCCTGTATGGCAGTTTTTTTTCTGCATTTCTGAAAAAAATCACGATAATTTCCGCCTAATTATTCTGAAATTTTAAATAATTTCAAGTTTTTTGATTTCTTATGTTATCACGCTTTACTTTGCTACAATATTTTTGTGAATTTTTTATCAAAATTACTCCGTATTTTTGTGAATTATTCATCGAATTCTCTATTGACGTCTGAAATCAGTTAAATTATAATGTGCGCATGATCATTTGACAAAAGTTTAACGTTAATGTTTTAACCACATGTTGCGTTTTATCTTTTGCCCGCCCTTCATATGTGTGCATGTTTTTTGTCAGTGCTGACAATTTTTTAACATGTTCTTTGTGCACAGTGCTGAATTTCAAAAATTTTTTTTAAGATTTTTCCAATAATTCAGCGTTCCGCAAAGTAAAATTTACAGTATTTTCCCCTAATTTTTTGTTCGTCATTTTGCACATAGCGACAAAATTCAGAATTTGCGTTTTTTTCAGAATTTTGATACTATATCAGTATCAAAGCTGAAAATTCAATCAGATTGAATCAACAACGAAACGCAACGCGGGGACTTACAAAAACTCTGCAGCATCTGCCGGCGAAAAAAGGATAAGCCCGCAGGACCACAGACCATTATCATATGAAAACAGGAGGATTCCACATGGCAAAGAAAGAAACTATCCCTACCATCATCGACACTCCAGAAGCCCTGACCGCGAAAATGGCTGCAATGAAAGAGGCACAGAAGATCTTTGCTACCTACACACAGGAGCAGGTCGACAAGATCTTTAAGGCAGCTGCTACTGCTGCTGACAAGATGCGTATCCCACTTGCCAAAATGGCTGTTGAGGAAACAGGCATGGGTATCATGGAAGACAAGGTTATCAAGAACCATTACGCAGCAGAGTATGTTTACAATGCATATAAGAACACTCAGACATGTGGTGTTGTAGAAGAAGACAAGGCATACGGACTCAAGAAGATCCTGGAACCTGTAGGACTGATCGCTGCAGTTATCCCTACAACCAACCCGACCTCCACAGCAATCTATAAATCTCTTATTTCCCTGAAAACCCGTAATGCGATCATCATCAGCCCGCATCCGCGTGCTAAGAAATCCACTATTGAAGCTGCAAAAGTTGTTCTGGAAGCAGCTGTTGCCGCAGGTGCGCCGGAAGGAATCATCGGATGGATCGATATCCCAAGCCTTGACCTTACCAACATGGTAATGCAGAACGCAGATATCATCCTTGCCACCGGTGGTCCCGGAATGGTCAAAGCAGCTTACTCCTCCGGTAAACCGGCTGTTGGTGTAGGACCCGGAAATACACCTGCCATTATTGATGACAGCGCAGATATCCGTCTTGCAGTTAACTCCATCATCCACTCCAAGACCTTTGACAATGGTATGATCTGTGCTTCCGAGCAGTCCGTAACTGTTCTGGAGAGCATTTATAAAGAAGTGAAGGAAGAGTTCCTTTACAGAGGATGCTACTTTCTTAAAAAAGACGAGATCGAGAAGGTCAGAAAGACCATCCTTATCAACGGTGCACTGAATGCCAAGATCGTAGGACAGAAGGCTGCTACTATCGCTGAAATGGCAGGCGTTACTGTACCGGCTGAGACCAAGATCCTGATCGGTGAGGTTGAGTCCGTTGATATCAGCGAAGAATTCGCACACGAGAAGCTTTCCCCTGTACTTGCCATGTACAAGGCCAAGAATTTTGACGATGCTGTTGCAAAGGCTGCGCAGCTCGTTGCAGACGGCGGCTATGGTCATACCTCTTCCCTCTACATCAACGTAAATGAAACAGAGAAGATGGATAAATTCGAAGCAGCTATGAAAACCTGCCGTATCCTTATCAATACACCTTCTTCCCAGGGTGGTATCGGTGACCTTTATAACTTCAAGCTTGCTCCATCCCTTACTCTTGGCTGCGGTTCCTGGGGCGGTAACTCCGTATCCGAGAACGTTGGTGTCAAACACCTTCTCAATACCAAGACTGTTGCTGAAAGGAGAGAGAATATGCTCTGGATGAGAACACCGGAAAAGGTTTACTTTAAGAAGGGCTGTATGCCGGTTGCTCTTGATGAGCTCGGTACTGTTATGGGCAAGAAACGCTGCTTCATCGTAACAGACTCCTTCCTCTACAAGAATGGCTACACCAAACCGATTGAAGATAAACTGGATCAGATGGGCATCGTTCATACATGCTTCTCTGATGTAGCTCCTGACCCGTCTCTCGCTTCCGCCAAAGCCGGTGCCAAGGCTATGACAGCCTTTGAGCCAGACTGCATCATCGCTCTTGGCGGCGGTTCCGCAATGGATGCCGGCAAGGTTATGTGGATGCTTTATGAGAATCCGGACGCTGACTTCTCCGATATGTCCATGGACTTCCTGGATATCCGTAAGAGAGTTTATACATTCCCGAAGATGGGTAAAAAAGCTTACTTCGTAGCGATCCCAACCTCTTCCGGTACAGGCTCCGAGGTTACTCCTTTCGCCATCATCACAGATCAGGATACCGGCGTTAAATGGCCACTGGCTGATTACGAGCTTCTCCCGGATATGGCGATCGTAGATACCAATAACATGATGAGCGCACCGAAGGGACTTACCCGTGCTTCCGGTATCGATGTTATGACACATGCCATTGAGGCTTATGTTTCCATGATGGCTTCCGATTACACCGATGGTCTTGCACTGAAAGCGATCAAGCTTGTATTTGAGTATCTGCCGCGTGCATATAAAGATGGCAATGACGTAGAGGCCAGAGATCATATGGCTAACGCTTCCTGCATGGCAGGTCTTGCATTCGCCAATGCATTCCTCGGCGTTAACCACTCTCTCGCTCACAAGCTCGGTGCTTTCCACCACCTGCCACACGGTATCGCAAACGCAGTTGTTCTTCTGGATGTTATGCGTTACAACAGTGCTGAGGTTCCGACTAAGATGGGTACTTTCCCACAGTATCAGTATCCGAAGACACTTGCACGCTACGCTGAGATCGGACGTTCTGTAGGTCTTACAGGCAAGAACGATGCAGAAGTATTCGAAAAGCTTCTTGCTAAACTGGATGAGCTTATGAGAACTATCGAGATCCTGCCGACGATCCGTGATTACGGCGTAGATGAGAAACATTTCCTGGAAACTCTGGATGAGATGTCCGAGCAGGCCTTCAATGACCAGTGTACCGGTGCCAACCCGAGATATCCGCTTGTATCCGAGCTGAAAGATATCTATCTGAAAGCTTACTACGGAGAAATGCCAAATAAAGAAAAGAAAAAAGCCAAATAAATGTGGAACATCCTTTTAATGAAACACAGTCGGGAGTCTATTCACTCCCGGCTACGTTTCATTTGCTTATTCCCTCTTACAAAAGATCCCCGATACAGGGCTGCATGAACAGACTGTACCGGGGATCTTTTATTCAACTGCTTGGTAATGATCGTTTATTTCAAGCCATACTCTGCTGCAAGTTTTTTAAATTCAGGAAGAGAATTCACAATTGTCTCATAGGATACACAATATGCAAGTCTCACATAACCGGGGCATGCGAAGGAGCTTCCCGGTACCATAAGGATGTTATATTTCTTACCGGCTTCACAGAAGGCTTTTTCGTCTTCAACCGGAGATTTTACAAAGAGATAGAAGGCACCCTGTGGTTTGATGCACTCAAATCCGCATTCTTTCAGGCCATTATAAAGTGCCTGCCGATTTTTATCATAAGCTGCAAGATCCGTCTTGGCGTCTACACATTTTGCAACTACCTTCTGGATCAGGGACGGTGCATTTACACAGCCAAGTGTACGGTTTGCAATGGTTGCTGCAGAGATCAGCTCTTCGCTTCCGTCTGCCTCATCAGGGATCACCAGATATCCGATACGTTCACCCGGAAGGGAAAGAGATTTGCTGTAGGAATAGCCTACAACAGTATTGTTATAATATTTCGTCAGGTATGGGACCTCCACGCCATCATAAGCCAGCTCACGGTATGGCTCATCGGAGATCAGGTAGATCACAGTTCCGAACTCTTTCTGTTTTGCTTCCAGGATTGCGGAAAGCTTCTTGATCGTTTCTTCTGAATATACAACTCCGGTAGGATTGTGTGGGGTGTTTACGATAACCGCTCTTGTCTTCGGTGTGATCTTCTGCTCAAACTCAGCGAGATTTGGCTGGAAAGTTGTGGTATCTGGAGAGATTTCCACAAGGACACCATCATAATTGCGGACATATGCACCGTATTCCAGAAAATAGGGTGCAAAAACGATCACCTCTTCTCCAGGATTCAGGATTGTTTTCAGGATCACATTCAGTCCGCTTGCAGCGCCGACGGTCATGATCAGATTCTTTGCGGAAAATTTTGTATCGAAACGTCTGTTGAGGGATTCTGCGATGGTCTGGCGTACATCCTCAAAACCTGCATTGCTCATATAGCCGTGAAGAATAGTCGGATCCGTAGTGTTTACAAGCTCGATAATTGCTTCGCGGACGCTGTCCGGTGCCGGTACACTTGGATTTCCGAGACTGAAATCAAAAACCTTGTCTGCGCCGTATTTCGCACGGAGGCGGTTTCCTTCCTCAAACATCATACGGATGGCGGAATTATTTTTTACGTAGGGTTTCATTTTTTCTGATATCATTTTGTGCTCTCTCCTTTTATCCGATTTTACAGGGTTTCATATCATTATTTCTACCATAGTCAGAATCTGTTGTACTGTCTACAATTTTACCCCGTCTTGCTTCAGCGTGTCAATACTTTGTCCAGGTAAAGTGCTTCATATTTCCTATGGACAATGCTAGTGTACCTGTTTGTCTTCCGGTTTCGTTCGCACGATCCATACTGACAACGTGCTTCCCACCAGCGCGATCACGAATCCGGTCAGAACATCTGTCGGATAATGGACACCCAGATACAGTCTGGAAAATGCCACCAGTGCTGCCAGGACTACTGCCGGGATTCCGAATTTCTTCGGAAGCATCCGGAGCATTACCAGAGCAACGGCAAAGGATGCTGTGGTGTGACCTGACGGAAAAGAGAAATCCTTCGGTTTGGTGATCATAGGGATGAGAGCTTCGATTTCCGCAAAAGGCCTTGGTCTTGCCACTATATTTTTGAGAAGCAGGTTGGTAACGATTGCCCCGAAGATCAGGGACAAGGCTGCCGCATAGCCTGTTTTTCTTGTCTTTGGAACAGCAAGAAGAACAACTGCACAGAGGATCCAGAACCATCCTCCGTTTCCCAGAAATGTAACAGATTTCATAAATGGTGTCAGCATATCCATTCTTAAATATCGCTGGATCAGGAGAAGGATTTCTCCGTCCAGCTGTTGTATTGACTGTAAAATATTCATATACCTCTTACTGATCAGACGCTACCGCAATCTGCTTTGCCAGCTGTTCATAGCCATGCAGCTGCCCGGCAGTTTACCTGGTCAGATCAGCTTTCTCCTCTTTCTTTATTTTTCATTTCTTTATTTTTCAGCAGACAGAGCAGCTTTCTTTTATATTTCTGCATCTGCAGCTGTCTGATTTACTTATTATCTATTATACTGTATTTTTCTTGATTTTCTGATAACAAAAGCTAAATATTTTATAAATAAAACGCCCCTGCACTGCCGAAATTTCACACAGTACAGGGACATCTCCTTTCCGTTACTTAAAACTTTCTATATAAACTTTTCTTTTTCTTTCAGGATGGCTGCGCTTTACGCTCCGCGCTCTGCCTCCCGCTCCTTATAATGATGTGCCTCCTCCAGCATCATATCTTTCACCTTCATCAGTCGGATCTGGGTACTTCTCTCGTTCTCATCCAGCTTCATGGTGATGTATTTGATGTTTGCCTGTGCTTCCGGTATGATGACATGCTCCAGGGCATTTACACGACGCCTTGTTTTTTCGATCTCGGAAGCCATAAGCTGACAGGCCTTTTCCACTTCTGCCAGACGAAGCATATCCGGCAGGATGTCTGCCAGGGATTTTACCGCTCCGTCCAGATCACTGGATGTAAAAGCAAAGCCATAGGAATAGATATCGTTAGCATCCGGTGTTCTTGTTTTGTATTCAAAAACAGGAATATCCACACTCATGACATTCTTTTTTCCGGTTTCCAGATAAACTTCCTGCTTGGGAGCCATCAGTGCCGTATTCAGCGTCTCCTCCGACATTCCTGCTTTTGCAATGACAAAATTGGTGTTGGCGCTTCGGATACCGGCTTCTACTTTTTTTCGCAGCTCCATATTCTCCCGTACCAGATCCAGGAACTGTCTCATCAGCTCGTCCCGCTTATCCTTCAGAAGCTTATGGCCACGTACTGCAGTCACCAGCTTCTTTTTCTGCTTCGTAAGCTCCATACGGGTAGGATTCACCTGTGTTGATGCCACAAATCATCCCCCCTTTATACTTTTCCGTAATACTGATCAAGGAATTTGTCATCGATACGTTTCAGCTCGCTTCTCGGAAGAATGGAAAGCAGCTTCCAGCCGATGGCCAGTGTTTCCTCAATATCACGGTTAGCCTGATAGCCCTGGGAAACATATTCCTTCTCGAAAGCATCTGCAAATTTTGCATAAATCAGGTCAATATCGGAAAGAGCTGCCTCACCAAGAATGGTCATCAGCTCTTTGGCCTCTTTACCACGGGCATATGCGGCAAACAGCTGGTTCATGGTGTTTGCATGGTCTGCTCTTGTCTTGCCTTCACCGATACCCTTATCCTTCAGTCGTGACAGAGACGGAAGAACATCGATGGGCGGTGTGATTCCCTTACGGTAAAGCTCACGGCTCAGGATGATCTGTCCCTCTGTGATGTAACCGGTAAGGTCCGGGATCGGATGGGTCTTATCATCCTCGGGCATAGTCAGGATCGGAACCATGGTGATACTTCCTGATTTTCCTTTCTGACGGCCTGCACGCTCATAAAGAGAAGCAAGATCTGTGTACATATATCCGGGATATCCACGACGTCCCGGAACCTCCTTACGAGCCGCGGAAACCTCACGGAGCGCATCCGCATAGTTTGTGATATCCGTAAGGATTACAAGAACGTGCATGTCTTTTTCGAAGGCAAGATATTCAGCCGCTGTCAGTGCCATTCGCGGAGTAGCGATACGCTCAACAGCCGGGTCATTTGCCAGGTTCACAAACAGAACAGTACGATCTATAGCTCCGGTTTCCTTAAAGCTCTCTACAAAGAAGTTTGACTCCTCGAAAGTGATACCCATGGCTGCAAATACAACGGCAAACTGCTCATCTTTTCCGCGTACCTTCGCCTGTCTTGCGATCTGTGCTGCAAGCTGTGCATGGGGAAGACCGGATGCGGAGAAGATCGGAAGCTTCTGTCCACGTACCAGGGTGTTCAGTCCGTCAATCGCAGATACACCCGTCTGGATAAACTCCTCCGGATAGCTTCTGGCCGCCGGATTCATGGGAAGTCCATTGATATCTCTTCTCTCTTCCGGAAGGATCTCCGGGCCGTCATCAATGGGACGTCCCAGTCCGTCAAAAACACGGCCCAGCATATCGCCGGATACACCAAGCTCCATGCTCCGTCCCAGGAAACGTACCTTGCTGTTGGAAAGGTTGATACCCGTGGAGCTCTCAAACAGCTGCACCAGTGCATTGCTTCCGTCGATCTCCAGAACACGGCATCTTCTTGTTTCGCCATCGGCAAGCTCGATCTCACCAAGCTCGTCAAATGCCACATCTTCAACGCCCCGTACCAGCATCAAAGGGCCGGCAACTTCCTGTATGGTCCTATATTCTTTTGGCATTTTACAGGCCCTCCTTTTCCAGAAGTTCTGCAGTCTCTGCTGCAAGCTGGCGGGTTACCTTCTCATACTCTGCTGCCAGCTGATCTTCTTTTGTATATTTATAACGGCCGATCTGCTCACGTACCGGAAGCTTTACGATATCATTGATATCCGCACCCTGTTTCAGCGCATCCAGTCCCGCATCATAAAATGCAAGTACCAGACGCATCATATTGTGCTGTTTTTCCAGAGATGTGTAGGTATCGATCTCGTGGAAAGAGTTCTGGTGGAGGAAATCCTCTCGGATGGAACGGGCTGCTTCCATTTTCAGTCGGTCACCCGGAGAAAGCGCATCCATACCTACCATCTTTACGATTTCTTCCAGCTCTGCCTCTTCCTGAAGAAGGGTCATCATTCTCTGACGGAGCTTCATCCAGTCATTCGCTACATTTTCGTCAAACCATCCGCCAACGCTGTCCAGATACAGAGAATAGCTGGTCAGCCAGTTGATCGCCGGGAAATGACGTTTGTATGCAAGGTTTGCGTCCAGTCCCCAGAATACCTTTACGATTCGAAGTGTAGCCTGGGAAACCGGCTCGGAAATATCACCACCCGGAGGAGATACGGCACCAATAGCGGTCAGAGCGCCTTCTCTTCCATCTTTTCCATTACAGATCACGTGTCCGGCACGCTCATAGAACTGTGCAAGACGGGAACCAAGATATGCAGGATAACCTTCCTCGCCTGGCATCTCCTCCAGTCGTCCGGACATCTCACGGAGAGCCTCAGCCCATCTGGAAGTAGAATCTGCCATCAATGCTACGGAATATCCCATATCACGGAAATACTCCGCAATTGTAATACCTGTATAGATCGACGCCTCACGAGCTGCAACCGGCATATCTGAGGTATTGGCGATCAGAACCGTACGCTCCATCAGAGACTGTCCTGTTTTTGGATCCTTCAGCTCCGGGAACTCGTTCAGAACGTCTGTCATCTCATTTCCACGCTCACCGCAGCCGATATAGACCACGATATCTGCCTCAGCCCATTTTGCAAGCTGATGCTGGATAACCGTCTTGCCGCTTCCGAACGGGCCGGGAACTGCTGCCACACCACCCTTGGCAATAGGGAACATGGTATCAATAACACGCTGTCCTGTTACCAGAGGCTTGGCTGGCGGAAGTTTCTTCTTATATGGACGGCCACGTCGTACCGGCCAGTGTTGCATCAGGGTCAGCTCTTTATCGCCGTCTGCTGTGGAAAGAACTGCAACGGTCTCATCCACGGTAAACTCGCCGGATTTAATTTCCTTCAGAGTACCTTTCATATTGGGAGGTACCATAATCTTCTGTGTAACAACGATAGTCTCCTGAACGGTTCCAAGAACATCGCCGCCCTCCAGCTGATCTCCCACCTTCGCAACTGGAATGAAATTCCATTTTTTATCCCGCTTCAGGGCAGGAACCTCAACGCCTCGTTTCAGGTTGTTGCTGCCTGCTACCTTCATGATGTCATCCAGCGGACGCTGGATTCCATCGTAAATGCTTGTAATAAGGCCAGGACCAAGCTCCACGGAAAGGGGCACCTCCATGGACTCTACCGGTTCTCCCGGACGAAGTCCTGAAGTCTCCTCATATACCTGTATGGAAGCCTCATCTTCATGCATCTCAATGATCTCACCGATCAGACGCTGGCTGCTTACACGAACCACGTCATACATATTTGCATCCCGCATACCCTTGGCAATTACCAGCGGTCCTGCCACCTTCTTAATGGTTCCTCTGCTCATCTGAACCAATCACCTGCTTTCTTGTCACTCATTACTGAAAAGAATATCGGAGCCAACTGCCGTCTCCACGGATTTCTTTACATTTTCGATACCTGCACCTGTATTTCCGGAAATTCCGGGAATCTGAATGATCGCAGGCATCAGCTCCTCACTGTATTTACTGATCTCTGCGGAAAGCTGGGCCGCCAGCTGTTCCGTAATATAAATAACCGCATATTCACCGGCCACCAGACGGTTAAGCTTCTCTTTACCTTCTGCAGGATCCTCCACCGGAAAAGTATCAAGGCCAAGAGCCGCAAACCCGTAAATGCTGTTATAATCACCTAAAACTGCGATCTTATACATACATTTCCCTTGCCCTTTCCCGGATAAACTCTTCCGGAAGGCCGCTGCGCTTTCCGGTGAGAATGATCCGCACCGTCTTGATCTCATTTTCACGGGCAAGCACATAAGCTACCAGCGGTCCCAGTGAAAATGAATTGTACAGCTGAGGGCGGATGGTCTCCATGATCTGGTTATCACACCATCTCTCAAAAGCGGAAGCTGATTCCGCCAATGCCAGAGCTCCGTCCCCATATTTCGTTTCTGCCAGATAACCCATGATCTGATCCATTCCGCTTACTGCCGCGTGGATCAGTCTTTCCTTATCCAGTGTGTCACATTCTGCCATGGCTTTTTTCATAAAGTCCGAACTTTTTCCTGTTTTGCAGGCACGGACTGCGATCCGGATATCTGCTACCGCTACCGTGGATTCCGCATACTGCCGGACGATCTCTTCTTTTGACCGTTCTCCGGCTTTTTTTATGGCATCCAGTGCTGCCCTGTCTACGATAATATCCGCAAGCTGTCCGTCTCTTGTGTGCAAAAAGGTCTCATAGGCTTCTCTTGCCGCTTCCCGCATATCCTCAGGAAAACGATCATATTCCTTATCTGTCAGGAATTTCACCATATCCTCTCCGTCAATGGAACAGTCGCTGAAAAAAATATTCGGCGCTGCCCCTTGCAGGATGCTTGCCTTCACAGCCGCTTTCAGGTTATGGAAAAGATCCTGATAGGAAAGAACAGAAAACACAGATCGGTCCGCTACCAGCGAATCCATGATCTCCCAGATCTTTTCTCTCTCCCGAGAAAGAATGGCGTCCGCACCGGCTGCAGGATCACCGTTTCCCCAGCCCTTCTCTGTAAGGATCTGAAGGCACTGCTGCTCATCCTGACATGCCAGAAGCTGCTCGATCGCTGCCTGATTCAGAAGTCCGGTCTCCAGAACACGTATCCGCGCCACCGCATAGGCATAATCTTCACCAAACATCATTCACGCCCTCCTTTTTGCGATGGTGTTTTACGCAAACAAAATCTTTCTTACCTGATCCAGAAGCTCATCCCGCTTCTCTGCGAACATGGCATCAATGGAACAGTTTTCCTCAATGCCGCCGTATATCAGGATAAAACCTCCGTCTATGTTTCGGGTTTCACCGGAAATTTCCAGCACACCACCCTTTTTCTGTGCCAGGCTCTTTATTTCCTCACGGAAACCTGCCGGCATACGTTCCAGATCCTTTTTTGAAAAACAGATCTCTCCTTCTCTTGGAAGAAGATATTTCTCAGCCATATTCTTAAGGATCCCAAAATATTTTTCTTCATCCAGATTCTTCACACGGTCACAGGCATCTGCGATCACATTTCCGATCAGCTCCTGCTTGGCTGCAAGAACTGCGGTACGCTTCTTCATATCTGCAGCGGAAGCTGTCCGCTCTTCATAGCTTTTCACCTTTGCCCTGGACTGTTCTTCTCTCTGCTGCCGGATCTTATCTGCCTTTTCTCCGGCTTCCCTGAGGATCTCTGCGGCTTTTTTCTCCGCATCACTGATCATAACGGCTGCAGAAGCATCGGCCTCTTCAAGAATCTGGCTTACCATCTTCTCTAATCCTGTCATGCTCTGCCCTCCTGATGAATCAAACCTGAATTCCGCTGACTGCAAGAATGGAGATCAGAAGAGCCAGAATCGCATATGTCTCAACCATTGCAGGGAAAAGCATGGCTTTACCGAACTGCTCCGGTTTCTTGGCTACAATACCGATGGAAGCTACGGAAGTTTTTCCCTGATGGATCGCAGAAAGAAGACCTGCGATAGCGATCGGAAGACAAGCCACAAAGATCATAAGACCGGTTTCCAGGGAAATATCAGCAACACCTCCGCCCAGGATACCAACCTTGGAAAGTGCAAGGAATGCTACCAGCAGTCCGTAAATACCCTGCGTACCGGGAAGAAGCTGAAGAAGCAGAACCTTGGCAAATTTGTCCGGGTCTTCTGTTACAACGCCTGCTGCTGCACGGCCGGCTGTACCAACACCGATGGCGGAACCTATACCTGCAAGAGCTACGGAAATTGCTGCTCCCAATAATGCCCAAATGATACCACTCATAATATTAATCCTCCTTAATATCTACATATTTTGTATTTTCGCGGAAGGGGTGGAACTCTTTTCCTCCGCCCTCAAAGAATTTGCCGAAAAACTCTACGTACTGTAATCGGCAGGTGTGCACGTATGCACCCAGAAGATTGATCAGAAGGTTAAAGATATGACCAATCACAAATACAAGGATAAATACGATCCATCCCAGAATACTGTCTCCCAGCATACTTCCCATCTGGTTCATAACTGATGCGATAACTCCGGTGGCAAGCCCCAGGGCCAGAAGTCTGGAATAGGAAAGGATATCACTGACCCATCCCGTGATATTGTAAAGATCATAGGCTCCAAGCGCCAGCCTCAGGAATGGATTCTTCTTATCTCTTCCTGACATGAAGAGAATTCCCACCGCACCGATGATCGCCATCCATTTTCCGACCTGTATCATTGCCGGTGAAAGGTTCAGATCCATCTGAGAAATAGAACGGAACATGCTGCTTGGGATAAAGATCAGGATCAGTCCCATAAGAAGCAGGAACCAGAGTACTACGTCACAGAAAAAGTCGAGATATTTTTTGTCACGTAACAGCATGTAGCCCTTAAGACCCATTCCCAGAAACATATGAATCAGGCCAAACAGCATGGAGAACACCAGAAGTCGCATTGGCTCATTTAACGGTGCAAACCATACCGGCTTCACCGTGACCGGCCTGTGCAGATATACCTTCGAAAATACATCGATAAAATCTCCGAAATATCCGCCAAACATCACGCCCCAGAACAAAGTGGACAATCCACAGTACATAAAAAGCCGGATGGATTTCTGCATTCCGCTCTCCATCCTGGGGAACTTCAGAAGTACTCCCAGACAGACTGCAAAGACGATCAGTCCATATGCTGCGTCTGACAGCATCAGTCCGAAAAGAAATACATAGCAGGCTGTCATGATCGTGGAAGGATCGATCTCTCCCTTTCCGGGAAGACCAAATGCTGCCAGAACTCCCTCTCCTGCTGCTCCGAATTTGCCGTTCTGAAGGGCAACCGGAACATTTTCTCCCTCAGCATCTTCTGCTTCAAAAACAATATCGTACTTCTCCGTAAGCCGTTTCTCCATTGCAGAAACCTGTTTCTTCGGAAGATATCCTGTCACAAAAAAAGTGCTCTCCGACTGGCGGAGCTGTCCTAATACCTCATATTTCTGTGCACGGATCCGGAAATAATCGGACAAAAGCTGAAGAGAGCTCTTCCTGTCGTGAAGAGCACGTATCTGTTCCCGGATCTGTTCGGACTCTTCCTGAATGCGTACCACTTCATTCTTAAGGTTCTCCAGCTCCTGTGCCGGAACCTCTGATACCAGCTGTGCCGGTCTTGCAAATCCCTGCATCCGAAGCGCTTCTTCCAGTTCCTGTGCCTGTGCTTTCAAGCAGACAACCACCAGGCTCAGCTTACCGGCGTCATTTGAGATTTCCCGAATGTCAAAGGCTTCAAGCTGTGGTGCATCCGCTGCCAGCTGACTGTATACCTGATCCAGAGTTATATTTCCATCAATACTTCCCACAAGTACCGCTGCTTTCGCTGTACCGCCGAAGTTCATCGGAATATCCAGCTTCAGCCATGGAGCAAGAGCTGCTTCCTGCTGTTCTAGCTTAACTGCCGCCGCACTGTTCTCTGTAAGCTTCTTCCGGTATCCCTGAATTTCTCTGGCTGTTCTCAGGATCTCTTCCTGATCCCGGATAGCTTCTTCCTCCTGCTTCCTTCCGATCAACGGTTTCCCTGCCAGGGATGCCAGCATGGATTGCTTTTCCTTCGAAAATTCATCCAGTATTTCGATTGCCTGATCACAAAGGGATGCGTTCTTCTCAAAGATCAGCCGGGCATTCATAGTATCCATCGTCTTAAGCTCCGGATCCAATTCCGCTGCATCGATCTCCAATACTCCAAGTGACTGCAGTTCTTCCAATATGGCCTTACGGTTCTTTTTCATTGCGCAGATACTGATTCGCTGCATCTGCAATACTGCCATTTTCGCACTCCCCCTCTCAGAACAAACTGTCCATTACTGTCTGGATCGCCTGCTCGTGCTTCGACTCCGCTTTCTTTTTCAAAGCTGCAAGCTCTTCCTCCGCCTGTCCAACGACAGTGTTCTCTGTACTGTGTGCACGTTCTTCGGCTGCTTTCATATCAGATGCCGCCTGTTCGCCGGCGGCTGTTTCCGCCTTTCTGATAATATTCTCTGCCTCTTTCTCAGCTTCGCTGATGATACTCTGTGCACGGACGGATGCATCCTTTATCTTCTGCTGTGCTTTTGCCTCCGCCTCTTTCACTGCCTTGATCGTTTCCTGGATCATCTGATCACCGCCTCTCTGCATATCCAAATTGTACCACAATCGCTTTTTCAAAACAATGTTTATTATGCAATTTAACGATAAATTTATTTGTATTGTGTCAAAAAGTCGTCATATATGTTATATTTTTGCCATTTTTTCGCACACTTTTTATTTGTTTATTCTATTCATATTTTTTATTTTTATTCAAAAAAGCCATCAGCCCGATGAAAATGTTTTTTACATCTTCATCAGACTGATGGCTTTCAATTATGAACAGACGGTGAATGCGGACTAACCTATTCACCCGACCTACAGTGGCTATCTGTTCTATTTGTTAATTGTACAGGTAATTTGCAATGTCTTCGCTTTTGATATTCTCAGCATCGATCCATATCGGATCAAGTAAAACCTTCTTATCAATCTTTGTTTCCTTCTTCGGTGCAGTAGACTGAATAGCCGCCCACATGGTCTGATATCCCATCGCATAAGGATTCTGTGAAAGCACTCCCAGTTCTTCCCCTTTCTGGATCGCTTCCTGCTGTTTGCTGGTTGCATCTACGCCTACCATAGCAACTTTATTTTCTCCTGTGTCCTTATTTACCTCCAGAAACATTTCAGAAACCTCGGCATTGGTGCAGAAAACACCATCCAGTGCCGGATATTTATCCAGAACTTCCTTCATGGCTTCCTTCATATCATCAACCTGGTCAGAATATACGGTTTCCACCACTTTAATATCCGTATAATTTGCAATATTATCCAGAAATCCCTTTACACGTTCCTGAGCGCTCTGTGTTTTCTCCTGTGCGGAAAAAACAGCCACATTTCCCATTTTTCCAATGGCGCTGCCAAGCTTATATGCTGCATATTTGCCGATCTGTGTATTGTCTGTTCCACGGAAAGCTCTGACCAGCTTTGTATCACTGACATTGGAATCAAATGCGACCACCGGAATTCCGTTCTCTTTCGCTGCTTCCAGCTGTGCCTGACAGGAATCCATATCTCCGGCAGAAAGACACACTACAGCTGGATTCTCAGCGATCACTGCATCAAGAGTATTGATCTGACTTTCTACGTCCTCTTCATCATCCGGACCCTCAAAGGTCATCGTGATCTGCTTGTCTTTTTTGAAACCATACGCTTCATTTACGTCCTTGACAGCAGCTTCCATTCCTTCTTTTACTTTATTCCAGAACTCGCCTTTTTTGCTTTTGCTGACAACAGCTATTCTGGCACCTTCTTCAATAGAAAGAGTGTCATCGATCTCAGGGATCAACGGGCTTTTTTCTTCTTCCACTTCGGTTGCTTCAGGGGTTTCCTGGACATCTGCTACAATCGGTGCAACAAGCTTTTCTACTTCTTCTTTCTGACAGCCTGTCAGCAGGGTTGCCACAGCCAACAAGGCTGCTGACGCTACTGCAGCTTTTTTCATTGTAATCTCCTCTTCCTCGCTGGTTACTGTTCTTTATCGTCTGCCTTGTCCGTCCACAGTAACTTATACTTTACAAAAATCTTACATTTGGTTACTTGCTTTTTACATTATACACTTTTTCGTATTTCCGTCCAGAGTTTTTACACTTTTTTCACAAAATCCAGAAACGCGCTTCCTTGTGGCTCTGTTTCAAACTTCATCATTTTTCCTGTTCTGGGGTGTTTGAATTCCAGACAACTGGAACAAAGTCCCAGTGATGTACCTTTTTCTCCCGAAGGATTATATTTCCGGTCTCCGAGAAGGGGCAGTCCCTCATGAGAAAGCTGCACACGAATCTGATGATGCCGACCTGTTTCCAGCCTGATCTTAAGAAGTGTCCGGGATTTTCCGTTTATCTCCTGCTGATCCAGAACTTTATAGTGAAGGATCGCTTTTTTTGCTCCCGGTGTATTGGCAGACACCACCTGAGACATGTTGGCTTTTCCATTTTTTTTCAGATAGTCTGTAAGAGTCCCTTCTGAGCTCTTTGCTTTTCCCTCTGTTACTGCCAGGTAATATTTTCCGGCGCCTCCTGCCATCATCTGTTTACTCAAATTTCCTGCTGCTTCGGATGTTTTCGCAAATACAAGAATGCCTTCTACCGGCTGATCAAGGCGATGTACTACTCCCAGATATGGGATCTTTCCCGGTGTTTTTTGTGCCAGATAATTTTTCAGGGCACTTTCCATATCCATTGTTCCTATTTTTGCTGCCTGCACCGGCATTCCTGCTGTTTTTCTGCACACAAGGATCTCTTTGTCTTCATATAAAATATTTTCTTCAATCTGATAATTCCACATATTTTCTCATCTTACTTCCTTTCTCACAGAAGTATAACTGATGATGTTTTTGATGGCAACTGATAAATATAACTGTTCGGAAAAATCTCTGATCGAAAATTTTGCTCTCTGCTCGGATCATATTATTTTATCCAGGACTTTTCGGAACGGTTATATACTTAATATATGCAATCTTATATACACAACGAGACGGTCATCACTTTTTTTACTTTTACAGTTTCCAAAAATGATGACCGTCTCAACACTCTTCGTTATTCAATTTTTCTTCCTCTTCGTTCTTTCGAATAAAGTTTTCTTGTTATACTTATCAATCGAAATCTTTGATTTTATATACTTTATAAAATAATTTCGATTCTCTTTATTCAATTTTGAAATTTTTCTTTTTCAGATTCTCTCTTCTTTTTTATTTCCTGCTCATAAACGACTGATATATGTAAGTATATCTCTTCGATTATTTAGAAAGTTTTATAGATCAGAAATCATTTTTTACGATGTTTGATTTTCTGTTTATCTGAAGAATTTCGGTGGTTATACTTTTTCCTGTTCACTAAACAATTCTGGACTTAACTTCTTAAATTCAAAACCATTTGTCATCTCTGTACTTTGCGATCTGCTGATTCAAATCGACCTATTGGGATTTTCTCCTCTGCAGTTCTTTAAAGTATCCTAGAAAAAAGTTCCTGCCCGATTCTTCTGTTTTTAATATCCTCTCAGATATTCTTCTGATGCAAAGCTTCAATCCATATCCTAATGGTTCTGATATGCATTTCAAAGTATCGTTCTCATCTTCACGTTTGTTCTTGGAATCTCTTCTTTCCAACGAACCGGTGAGTTGAGGGTTTTACTCTTTCGGGAAATATTTCTTTACATATTTCCTGAAATCTTTGTATCAGGTGTGTGACAGTTGTTCAATATGAGTTACCGATTCTATATTACCTGAAATACTGATTTCCTTTTGTTTCTGATTTCTTAAAATATAAGTAAGATTTAAGAGGATCTTATTTATATTTCATAAAAGAAACTTCTGTTTTCTTAAGGTGTATCATATGTGATCTGTATCAGGTCTTTCTTGCAGGAAATTCGGTTCCTGTCACTCTCATATTGATGATGGTGTTTGTTTATGTTCCCACTGGAATCACCTTTTCCTTTCTTCATCCTTCATGTGCATCTATGCTATGAATTGAATGATTTTCTTTTTTGTTTTTCTCTTGTTGTTTTTGATGGTCTTATAATAACATCGTTGCGGGTATTTGTCAATACATTTTTGTGTTTTTATGTTATTATTTTTATTTATTTGTTTTATTAGGTGTTTATATTTTATAATTTGTTTGTAATTTTTATTATTTTCTGTTAATTTATACTATTGTGAAGTTGTGAAGGTAGGATATGTCGCGAACGGACGGCCGTGAAGGACGGGCGGGGCGGGTGAGGCTTCGGAGGTCTAGTGCTTCTAAGGCTGCGGGGATTCTGCTAAAACCGCTGAAAAAATCCCAGAACTCGCTAACGCTCAAACAGCTGGGATTTTTCCAGCAACGCAGCCTCCCCGCGGCCTAAGAAGTACTACGACTCCTGCAGAGTCACCCGCCCCGCCCGTCCTTCACGCCCTGACTTTCGAACATGGAAAATTAGTTAGAAAAGTTTCTGTGTGACTGTATTGGCACTGCAAACATTGCAATGTTTGTACTTTACAATGTTTGCAGGGGATTGAGATAAACTTTATTCGAAAGAACGAAGAAGAAGAAAAATTAAATAACGAAGAGTGTTGAGACGGTCATCATTTGTTGAGCTTTTCTTGATATTTTTACCGGGGCTGGGGTTTGTCTCTGGGAATGTCAGCGTGAGGTGTCCTGTGGGGAGCAGGGGCTTCGGAGTGAGCCTTTGGTCATACTTGGCGGCTGAGGTGACCTGTGGAAAGGTATTCTGCGGATACAGGCCGCAGAATAAGGCCCATCTGTCTGAGCCGGGTACGCATCAGCGTACATGGCGAGTTATGGGCCGGCCTTTTCACAGGTTGCCTCAGACGCTTAGTATGACCAGGCGAAACGACAGCCTCTGCTCCCCACAGGACACCTCACGCGTCCGCATCATCCAAATCCCATAAAAATAAGTATCCACAACCCTAAAAACTTCCCACAACCACACCTCTAAAAGTAAAAAAGCAGACCGGCGACCTCGATCAAAACGGTCACCAGTCTGCAAAACAACACGGAAATTCTTAAATTACTACATTCCGCTCTGCAGCATATTCATGAACACAGCTCCAACGCCTTCACGCTCTACATATGTTCAATCCCTGCATCTATTTACGATTATAATTGATCAGACAACCCTTAAGGATGATCTCTCTCTCATCATCTGTCAGCTCACCCAGAGTTACATCGAACTCCTTCAAAGAATCACCTTCAACAGTATATCCCTTGATCACGTCTGCCTTTTCCTCAACTGCCTTACGGATTCCAGGGAAGAACAGGTAATCACCGTTCTTGAACGGAAGATCTCCGGACGGGATCAGGAATGGAAGCATACCCCAGTTGATCAGATTGGAACGATATCTCTTGGTTGCATACTCATTGGCAATGTTTGCCCAGCCGCCAAGTACCTTCTGGCAGGATGCAGCCTGCTCTCTTGCGGAACCATCGCCAGGTTTCACTGCAAAGATGGTGCTTCCTACACCAAGGTTTGTCTTATCAACATCCGGATAGGATTTATGGATGGTTTCCATAACCGGTTTCAGTTCCGGAACTGCCTCAGCCGGGCACTGACCTGCCTGAATTGCCTTCTGTGCTGCCTGGATCTCTTTTGCACGGCCAACATAAGCCGGATCCTTTCTGGACAGTGTGAACTCTGCAAGTCCAAGCGGATTGGAACGGTAGGAGGATGTCTCACCGGACGGGATCAGCTCGTCAGTGGTAGTAACCGGATCGTGGATCTCGGAAACAACCTTCAGGATCAGGTTGTCTGCAAGTGCAGCCATCTCCGGCCAGTCTTTGATATTCGGTCCAAACTGGATCTCTACGCTTGGATCTGCCACGCCCTTGCTGTCAAATACACGGTTCTCGTAAATAGACTTATCGAAGTAGTATTTATGCTCGGAATAGCTTCCGTCAAACTCCTCTGCTGAGGTAAGGAATCCCTTGTTTGCTGCTGTAGCTGCAATGGAACGTGCATCCATAAGTGCAACCGAAGAGATCTGACCGTTCTGGATCTTGGAGCCTTCACGGTTCGGGAAGTTTCTGGTTGTATGACGGATACTGAATGCATTGTTTGCAGGTGTATCTCCGGCGCCGAAGCATGGTCCGCAGAATGCAGTTTTCACAACTGCGCCTGTTCCGATCAGTTCTGCAAGAACACCATTCTTAGCCAGTTCCATGTAGATTGGAGTACTTGCCGGGTATACACTTAAGGTGAAGGCATCATGGCCGATATTTTTGCCCTTGAGGATATCTGCTGCAGCGCAGATATTCTCGAATCCACCGCCTGCACAACCGGCAATGATTCCCTGCTCAACATAAAGCTTGCCATCAACTACCTTGTCTCTCAATGTGAACGGAATCTTTCCGTCAAGGCTTACCTGTGCTCTCTTCTCCACATCTGCAAGGATATCGTCAAGGTTTGCCTTCAGCTCATCGATGGTGTAGGTGTTACTTGGGTGGAACGGCATTGCAATCATTGGTTTGATCTCACTGAGGTCGATCTCTACACAGCCGTCATAGTATGCAACGTTGCCCGGTTTCAGTTCTTTGTAATCCTCCGGTCTTCCGTGAATCGCATAGAATTCCTCGATCTTCGCATCTGTCTGCCAGATGGAGGAAAGACATGTGGTTTCTGTTGTCATAACATCAACACCGATACGGAAATCTGCGCTTAAGCTGGCAACGCCTGGTCCAACGAACTCCATAACCTTATTCTTCACATAGCCGTTGGCAAAAACCTCGCCGATGATGGCAAGCGCTACATCCTGCGGTCCTACACCCGGACGTGGAGCACCTTTCAGATAAATAGCAACTACTCCTGGCATATTAATATCGTATGTCTGGCAGAGAAGCTGTTTTACAAGCTCCGGTCCGCCCTCTCCCATAGCCATGGTTCCAAGTGCTCCGTATCTTGTATGACTGTCGGAGCCGAGGATCATCTTTCCGCCGCCTGCAAGCATTTCTCTTGCAAACTGATGGATAACTGCCTGATGAGGCGGTACATAAACTCCGCCGTACTTTTTGGCACAGGTGAGACCAAACATGTGGTCATCTTCATTGATGGTTCCGCCTACTGCACAGAGGGAGTTATGGCAGTTGGTCAGTACATATGGTACCGGGAACTTCTCAAGTCCTGAAGCTCTTGCAGTCTGGATGATTCCCACAAATGTGATATCATGGGAAGTCAGTTTATCGAATTTGATCTGAAGTTTCTCCATGTTATCGGATTTATTATGAGCCTTGAGAATAGAATATGCGATGGTATTCTTAGCAGCCTCTTCTTTCGCTACAGGCAGATCAGCCTGGTTCTCGGGAATGATTTCCTGTCCGTTCTGAAGATAAACGCCGGTATCGTAAAGTTTCATTTCGGTTCCTCCAATCTGTAATGATTCTTTTTTTTTTCATAATTTCGTTTATTATAGAGGATTTTTACACATTAGTCAATAAAAGTGAGCACACCTGGTGCATTGTTTTGTATACAAGCGTTATTGTCCTGTGCTTTACTTTCCCTGCAAAATCCGCTATACTGAAGACCATATCGGACGGATATTCATATTCTGCCGGCTGTGGCAGTTTCAATACGGAGGTACTATTTATGTTTCGTTTATGGGGAAAAATATGGAAAGACAATCGCATGCTTCAGGACACCGTTGTCTGTGATGACAGCGATGATACCAGAACCCACAAGATCTTTCACGGACTTGAGGAAATCTGTTATCAGATGGATCTGGGAAATCCTATCTGGCTGGATGCCACAGTGCGGGATTTCAAAAAGCATGATAAGGCCCGTTTTTATCAGGATAATTTCATTGAACATATTGAATTCGACTACCTGGAGATCCAGGTGATCGAGGAAGACTGAATAACATATAAAAGGACGCAGGAAAGCCACGAATGCTTATCCTGCGTTCTCTTTTTTTAAAAATTCCCAATCTGGGAGGTATATTTCAGAAGATCATGCTTACTGCCTTTAATGAAGTTTATGCTCTCAGCCAGGAGAAAAATGTAACGCTCCGTATGGCAGCTTACATGGTTGCGATCAAGAGGATCACCACAGCCGGCAAGCTCCGTGGCGGCCCGATCTCCATGGGGTGATAAGGTATAGCTGATAAATTCCTTATCTTACACAACTGCATACATAAAAAAGCTCTCCGGCGGATACAGAGAATCGTATCTGCCGGAGAGTTTTTTATAAGTATATATTTCGTCAAGCGGATATCCTCAAGTCCCCACCTGCTGCTTATTGCTTTTCGCAATTGAAACAGGAAACTTACTTGATTCGGTTAATCTTCAGCATTTCCAAAGATCATTGCATCCGGTTTCCTTATTCCGGAATATCTTTGTGTACATTTCTGTATTTTCTCAAATATACCGGGATATGTTTTTACTCTGCATTCATAAACTCCCGTATGATCTCCCGCATGATCTCTTCCTCCTCCGGAGAAAGCATCTTGCTGAAGTGGCTTCCGGTAGCAGCCGTCTGACGGATACTTCTGGTGATCTTATCTACGATTTCTTCCTGCAGAACAGGATCCGGCTTTTCTGCGACCGGTACTTCCTCCACCCAGGTACGGACCTGTTCCACATAATCTGCAAGAGAAGCCATCACAAGCTCTTCCTTATAAGAAAAGTCCAATGCCTGACGAAGAAGAAGCAGTACTACCGGCACTGCCGCCCCTATATAAAGATAAAGCATAGACAATCCTTCCCTGTATCCCAGTCTGCTGTTGAGAAAAACAGACAGTCCCAGAAGAAATGTACAAAACAGTGACGGATACCATACAAATCGGTTCATCCGATGCCAGAGCCTGTCCCTTGACTTCCACAGGTTCAGCCATTTTTCTTTGAGATTCTGTAATCGTTGCGTATTTCGGATCATTCTTCGGTAGGTAAGGTTTGTTGCCAGCATCCCCAGACCGCCGATACATCCCATGGATGTCATGACGTAAAGCGGGATGTTCAGCTTCATGATCATCTCCAGCATAAGCCCTCCCTTTTTCACTGCCGCACAGTGCCTGAGCGTGCTTTTGTTCTTTAGCCGCACTGCTCATCGCCTTAGGAATATTATACTTCTATATAACTTAACTGGAAAGAATTTTCGTTCGTCAAATGCTGCCCCTGTTTTTGGTCTTTTTACATTTCCTGCAGTGCTTTGACTACATTTTCAAATTTCATGAAGTGAGAAGCCTTTACGAGGATGGTATCTCCAGGTTTCACATATGTGTTCAGGTTCTTAAGAAGGCTTTCCAGATCTTTTTCCCGGATGACTGTCAGGTCTGGATTGGTCTGAGATGCCTTTTCCGCGATATGGGCTGCAAGTGGTCCTACGCAGATGCATGCATCGATCCTGCACTGACCTGCATGAACGCCTACACCTTCATGAAGTGCAGCTTCATCCGTTCCAAGCTCACCCATATCGCCAAGAATGGCAACCTTTCTTCCAAGTCCGTCCTGAAGAACATCCAGGGAAGCCTTCATGGACATGGGATTTGCGTTGTAGCAGTCATCTACGATCATGAATTTACCGGTCTCGATCATATTGAATCTTCCGCTGACCGGTTCCAGGCTTTCGATGCCATTTTTGATCTGCTCTGCATTCAGTCCGTAAAGTCTGCCCACAGCTGCTGCTGCCAGTGCATTGGATACCATATGACGTCCCGGCATTGGAATATCTACATGAAATGTCTGGAGCTCTCCGTTCTCTGCCATTTTTCCTTTCAGACAGATGTCACAGCTCATTCCCTTCAGGCCACGGCTTTCCACATTTTCACAGGTAACAGAAGCATTTTCTCCGTTTCCGAAAAATACCGGCTGCATGCCGTTGTATTCCTTTACTGTGGAAAGCTTATCATCATCACCGTTAAGTACGATATTTCTCTTCACATACTGAAAAATCTCTGTTTTTGCCTTCAGGACGCCGTCTCTGTCCCCAAGGTTTTCCAGATGGCAGGTTCCGATGTTTGTGATCACGCAGGTGTCCGGTTTTGCGATCTTTGCAAGACGGGTCATCTCACCGAAATCACTGATTCCCATTTCCAGAACTGCGATCTCATCTTCATCACGAAGGCGGAATACTGTCAGTGGAAGTCCCAGCTCATTGTTGAAATTCCCCTGGGTTTTCAGTATACGGTATTTTTCCTTCAGCACAGAGGCAATCACCTCTTTTGTGCTGGTCTTTCCAACGCTTCCTGTGATTCCCACAACCGGAATATCAATCTGCTCCAGATAAAACTCCGCAATGTCTTTTACTGCCTGAAGGGAGGAGCCTACCTGGATATACGGATGATCCGCCCCTTCAAGAGTTCTCTCGGATAAGGTCGCGAGTGCACCTGCTTCCATTACCTGCGGGATAAAACGGTGAGCATCCACACGCTCTCCTACTACCGGTACAAAAAGACCTCCTTTTTCCACCTTACGGCTGTCCGTTGTGATCGCAGTCACTTCCTCCTGAAGTTTTTCCTGCGGGCCGTGGTAAATACCATTGCAGACTTTTGTGATATTTTCCAATGTAAGATTTTTCATGAATAAAATCCTTTCTTTTGCCAGAAACTCCTCCTGTCAACAGGAGGAGTTACGGTCAGATATTTTATTTGCTGTATTTCTTAAAAGAAATGCGGATCAGTTCTTCACAGAGGTCCGGATAGTCGATTCCCAGGACCTTTGCTTCCTGAGGGATCAGACTGGTGGGTGTCATTCCCGGAAGTGTGTTTGCCTCCAGGCAGTACATATCACCGTTTTCTTTCATCATGAAGTCAAAACGTGCATAGCCCTCAATGCAGAGAGCCTTTGCGCCAGCTTCCGCATAATGCTGCATCTTCTCAGTCAGTTCCGGTGAGATCTCAGCCGGACAGGTTTCTACTGTGGAGCCTGCCTGATATTTGTTCTTATAATCATAAAAGCCCTGCTTCGGTGCGATCTCGATGATTGGATAAGCCTTTCCGTCTACAACTGCAACGGAAAACTCACGACCCCTGATATACTCTTCAACAACTACCTCATCTTCATAAGAATAAGCACCATCAATGGCATCCTCATATTCTTTCTGGTTGTTTACAATATAAACACCTACGCTGGAACCACCGCAACATGTTTTTACAACAACAGGAAATTCCATACCAAGATCATGGATGTTTCTTGTACAGTTTTCTTTCAGCATGGAAACGCCCTTCGGTGTCGGTACCTGATCCATGAGAAAGATCTTCTTGGTGAGACCCTTATCCATAGCAAGGGCACTGCTTAAATATCCGGTTCCTGTGTAACGGATCCCCAGAAGATCGAAGGTTGCCTGAACCTTTCCATCCTCTCCGTTGGAACCGTGAAGACCCATAAATACAATGTCTGCTGCCTGACACAATTCCAGTACATTCGGCCCGAAAAAGCTTCTTCTTGTGCGTTTGATCTCTTCGATATCATCATCGAAGCTTCTCATATACTCTGCCGCAGAATCTACCTCATAATCTTTATCTCCAAAGGGCTCATCCCAGTCCACCGGCTCCAGTCCGCAGAAAATATCTACAAGAATGGCATTATGGCCTTTTTTACGAAGTGCCTTGCAGACACCGGTTCCTGTTACGATGGAGATCTCTCTTTCTGTACTGGTTCCGCCTGCCAATACAACGATATTCATACTTTCATCTCCCTTGATGATCTTGTGTTTTCTTTTTTCGTATTCTTTTAATATTTCTTTTAATCTCTTATTCATAAACTACGATTGGTACTCCTACACTAATATTATTATAAATGATTGCCGCCTTATCCTTCGGGGTGTTTACACAGCCATGAGAACCATTTGTGATATAGATCTGCCCGCCATACTGTGAACGCCAGCTTGCGTCATGGATTCCGACTCCTCCGGAAAACGGCATCCAGTATGTAACCGGTGATGCATATCCAGGTCCCTTCAAAACTGCCGGTGAACGCATGGCATCCAGTGCAAAGCATCCGGTTGGTGTGGAATGGCCCTTTCGGACACAGCCGGTAACTACCGGTGTATCTACCAGAAGCTGTCCGTCTTTATAGAATACCATTCTCTGGTTGGTCAGGTCAATCTCTACATATGTATTTCCGATATCATTGGTATCTCTGCAAAGTCCACTGTAAGCATACGCCGGCTGTCTCACTTCTGTAGTTCCTGCAAGAATGGCATTATAAAGCCATTCAGTCTCTGTGGTCTGATCGATAGCCCATCCGTAATCACCGCCCTTGATAGTCTTCTGGCGACCATCGTAGGTGGTAAATGTCCTCGTGCAGCCAAAGGTATCATATTTATATCCCAGGCTGTTCACATAAGCTGCAACCTGATCTTTATTTACTATATAATCTCCGTTTGCGTCCCTGACCAGCCAGTCTTTGATGGTATTTCGGTCAAGCTGTTCCGACCGGTCCGAAAAATCATAGGTGATCACGCAGCTGGTAAGCTTGTTCATCTGGTCACAATCTTTTTTCAGAGCTTCATCGTCTTTATATATCGATGGTTTTTTGTAGCAGTTTTTCTTTTCCAGACTAACTGTTTTGTCTCCTGCGGAAACAGCTGCACGGATCACCTTCTGAACCTTTTTTGTATCCAGGGTCGTTCCTTCTTTTTCCGGCTGGATCTCGTAGGTTTCGCCATTATCCTTAATGCATGCGTCTGCAGGCTTTTCCATATTGTCCTTCTGCATGCATTTCAGATTCTTCACAGCCTCTGTCAGCTTGTTCTGATCTTCATAAGCAGTATCCGTTGCCAGTGTATATTTTTTCTCCTGATTAAAAGCAAGGAACCATTTGTACCGGGCCTGTTTCTTGATCAGCTTTTTGGCTCCGCCATCCGGCTTGTAGACCAGGCCGGCTTCTTTTGCGGTAATACTCTCTTTTCCGTTGTTTCTTGTATCAACGGTAAGAACATATGCCTGCACTTCCTTTGCAAGAAGCTTTTCTGTTTCATCTGCAGTTTTATAGGAGCAGTTAAAACCATTCACCTGAGATCCCGGCAAAAAATGATCTGTAAAATAGTGTACACCATATCCATAAGCCCCTGCTGTAAGGATCAGCAGGATCATGATCAGTGCAATGACCAACTTTTTGCCTGTTTTCATTTTTTCTTTTTCCTCATCCATGAGCTCTCTCCAATAGTTATGACTGCCCGGTATTACGCGTGCTGAAATACCGGGCAGTCTGATGTGATCGATTTATTTCTCCAGAAGTTTTTCCACACTTACAAGCTTCACACAGAGAACAAATACCTCTGCTGCCTTGCCAAGCTCCTCAACGCTTGGGTAACTTGGTGCAATACGGATATTGCTGTCTTTCGGGTCCTTTCCATATGGATAGGTTGCACCTGCTCCAGTCATAACAACGCCTGCTTCTTTTGCTTTGGCAACGATAGCTTTCGCACAGCCTTCCATAGAATCAAAGGAAATGAAATATCCGCCGTGAGGTTTGGTCCACTCACCGATTCCAAGTCCGTTAAGCTCTTTATCCAGTGTTGCGAGAACAAGCTCGAATTTCGGACGAAGGATGTCTGCGTGTTTCTTCATATGCTCATGCAGTCCGTTGATATCTTTGAAGAAACGAACGTGACGAAGCTGGTTCAGTTTGTCGTGTCCGATGGTCTGTACAGTCATGTATTTGCGGAAGTCATCCAGGTTCGCCTTGGATGCAGCAACTGCTGCGATACCGGAACCAGGGAAGCTTACTTTGGAGGTAGAAGTAAATTTATAAACAATGTCCGGATTTCCTGCTTTCGCACACTCATCAAGGATCTCAAGAAGGAAATCCTGATTGTCATCATAAAGATGATGGATGCTGTAAGCGTTATCCCAGTAAATACGGAAGTCCGGTGCAGCCGGCTTCAGATGCGCAAAACGCTTAACTGTTTCTTCGGAATAGGTGTAGCCCTGCGGATTGGAATATTTCGGAACACACCAGATTCCTTTTACTGCCGGATCTTCATTGACATATTTCTCAACCATGTCCATATCCGGGCCTTCCGGAGACATCGGAATGTTGATCATCTCAATGCCGAAAAATTCTGTGATACGAAAATGACGGTCGTATCCTGGTACAGGACAGAGGAATTTCACCTTGTCAAGCTTGCACCATGGTGTATTTCCCATTACTCCGTGGGAATAGGAACGTGCAATGGTATCGAACATTACATTCAGACTGGAGTTACCATAGATGATGATGTTCTCTGGCTCTACCTCTGACATCTCACCGAGAAGTCTCTTGGCTTCCGGGATTCCGTCGATGACTCCATAGTTACGGCAGTCCACACCGGTCTCACATTTCAGATCTGCATCCCCTGCAAGTACTTCCATCATTTTCATGGAAAGATCAAGCTGATCCGGTGCAGGTTTACCACGGGACATATCCAGTGCCAGACCTTCGGCTTTGATCTCGTCGAACTCACGGTCAAGTTCTTTCTTTAAATCGAGTAGCTCTTCCCTGCTCATCTCACAATATTTTTTCATAAGTTTGCTTCTCCTCTTTTTGTGCACAGTTTCATATCTGTGGTTGCTGTGTTTCTTCTGTTAACGATTTCTGTCTGTCAGGAATTCTCTGCAAAATCTCTTCCGCAAAAAACAGCCACAGTTTCACGGAAGCGGGAAGCCTCTGCCCCGGCAGAAAATCTCTGCGTACATTTTAGTATGTAAAAGCGCTGTTGTCAAATCTTTCGTGGAAAATCCTGCACTTCTCTTGCACAGCATTCATTTTTCCTCTATACTGGAAAAAACATTATTATGGCGTTTTTATGGATTCATGTCCCGATCATCCGGATCTGGTACAGTAATCTCCGGAAATGCTATATAAAAATGCTATATATATCTTATAAATTTACTATTATGAAAGAGGTATTGATCATCATGTGGATTGCAGATGGATGGAAAGAATATGAAGTTATTGATACATCAAAAGGAGAAAAGCTGGAGCGCTGGGGGGATTATCTTCTGGTTCGTCCGGACCCGCAGGTAATCTGGGATACTCCCCGCAAAAACCGTGGCTGGAAGCATATGAACGGACATTATCACAGAAGCAGCCGTGGCGGCGGTGAGTGGGAGTTCTTTGATCTGCCTCATCAGTGGGAGCTTCATTACAAGGACCTTACTTTTAATCTGAAGCCTTTCAGCTTCAAGCATACAGGACTTTTCCCGGAGCAGGCTGTGAACTGGGACTGGTTCGGTGAAAAGATCCGCAATGCGGGACGCCCGATCAAGGTCTTAAATCTTTTTGCCTATACCGGCGGCGCTACTCTGGCTGCAGCTGCTGCCGGCGCTTCCGTTACTCACGTGGACGCTTCCAAGGGTATGGTGAACTGGGCAAAAGAGAATGCTGCTGCTTCCGGACTTTCCGGTGCGCCGATCCGCTGGCTTGTGGATGACTGCGTGAAGTTCGTAGAGCGTGAGATCCGCAGAGGAAATCATTATGATGCGATCATTATGGACCCGCCTTCTTACGGCCGCGGACCTAAGGGCGAAATCTGGAAGATCGAGGATGCGATCCATCCGCTGATCAAGCTTTGTACGAAGATCCTCAGCGATGATCCGCTGTTTTTCCTGGTAAATTCCTATACTACAGGTCTTGCACCGGCTGTTCTGACTTATATGCTTGCTACGGAGCTGAAACCCTGGAAGGGTAATGTGGAGTCACAGGAGATCGGACTTCCTGTAACAGAAAGTGGTCTGGTTCTTCCCTGCGGAGCTTCCGGACGGTGGAGCTCCTCCCGGTAGGATAGGGCTGTTGTGGCATCCTTATTAGCTGGCACTTTTTTCGCTGTTGCGAACTACTGTGAGTTGGGGTTTTTCCTTTCGAGGGGACACTTTGGCGTGGGCAGGGTTGCGAGAAGGGGAAGCACTCGGAGTTAGCGAAGGCCGTCTCCCCTTCTCGCGCTCTTCCCCTCCTGGCCACGCCGCTGTTCTGCGTTGTGAAATGTGATTCTGTATTGGCGGGATGATGGATTCTACTGTGTTGGATGTGAAGCGTTGTGCCGATTTTTATCCTTACTATTCAATGGTAATATTCCGCGAGGTGTTTTTTGTGAGCGAAGGTCACAGAAAGCCCGAGACATACCACGCGAATTTATACGATCAGTATAAATTCTGTGCATCACAAAGCGTATTACTGAAAACGGAGTGAACAGTAACTTTTTATCAGGTATCTTTTTGTATTTTCTGATTATTTGTATTGAAACGCTTTTTTGATAGGTCTATAATATAGAAAAAAGGAGCGTGATCTTTATGAGTACGGAAACTACGAAGGATACTCTTCCTTTTACCTGCACGCCGGCTTATGACCGGGATGCCTGTAAGGGATGTGTCTGTTCTACCTGCTATGAACAGGAATTTTGTGACCGGTGCAGCTCCTGTGTAGAGCAGGGACATCGGAAAGAACGATGCAATGCTTATGAGGGAGCCTACAATTACTAACCAAAAAAGGATCTGAAAAAGGCAGAACTATTTGTAAAATCTCGCCTTTTACAGATCCTTTTTATTATTATCCACTATCCAACAGATCGGCACAGCCTCCCCTCCTCAACACCCCGAATCCCGCACCCTGTCAGAACATTCACGCCCACCACAACGCAGAACAGCGGCGTGGCCAGGAGGGGAAGAGCGCGAGAAGGGGAGACGGCCTTCGCAACTCCGAGTGCTTCCCCTTCTCGCAAATTACCGCCTTCCAAAAGGCCGAACCTTTATCCTAAAAATAAAAAAATAAAAACATATAAAAAAAGAGACCGTCAGACCAATAAAGTCCAACAGTCTCAAAAAAGAAAAAAACTCTTTTTATTCTTACACTTTCTTATTTATTCTTAACTTTTTCAAGCATCTCCTCAGCTCTCTCAATCTCACTCTTCTCATCCTTCGGAAGAACAATATTAAGAATAATCGCAAATACCGCTGCCGGAACAATACCGGAACCGCCGAAGATCAGGCTGATCGCCTGTGGCAGATGCACCAGGATCGCTGTATTGGAGCCAAGTCCATAACCAAGACCAAGTGCTACGGAAACGATCGTAACATTTCTCGGTCCGATCGGCCACTTGGTAATTAACTGGATACCGCTGACAACAATGGATGAGAACATCATAACAGCAGCGCCGCCAAGAACGCTCTGCGGCATGATGGAGATCAGTGCAGCAAGCTTCGGGAACAGTCCGCATGCGATCAGGAAGATTCCTCCTGTAGCGATACAGAAACGGTTTACAACCTTATTCATTGCAACCAGACCAACGTTCTGGCTGAAGGATGTGTTCGGAAGCACACCGAACAGTGCTGCGAAGGAAGATCCAAGTCCGTCACACATAACACCACCGGAAAGCTCTTTGTCTGTAGCTTCTCTTCCAAGACCACCCTCTGTGATTCCGGAAATATCACCAACTGTTTCAACTGCAGTTACAATAAACATGATCAGGATCGGCACGATCGCACGTGCGTCAAACACCCATTTTACAGGCATCAGTGCCGGTACCGCAAACCATTTTGCCTGAGCAACCTTGTCCCAGTTGAGAACCCAGGCCTTTGTAGCCTCCACAGTAGCACCTGTGTCATCTACATATGTAAATGTTGTAGGAAGTACCATAGCCATGATACTTACCAGAATGTATCCCACGATAATACCGATGAGGATTGAAGAAAAGCTTGTGAAGCCTTTTGTTCCATGCTTCAGTACAATGATCACGATCAGAACTACAAAGCCTACGAAAAGGTTTTCAAGAGAACCGTAATCCTTTGCGGAGCTTCCGCCACCGAAAGAGCTGATTCCCACACCGATCAGTGAAAGACCGATTGAAAGTACAACCGTACCTGTTACAACAGATGGGAAAAATTTTCTCAAGGGCTTCAGAAAGCTTCCCAGAACAGTCTCAAAAAGACCGCCGATAAAGCAGGCTGCCATGATCGAACCATAGGCAACGACACCATTTCCCATAACTCCGGCAACACTCTGACATACGCCGATGAAGCCTGAACTTGTTCCCATAACGATAGGAAGCTTGCCACCGACCGGTCCGATCGTAAAGACCTGTACAAGTGTAACAATTCCTGCGATCAGCATTGCATTCTGAAGTAATGCAACCTGAAGATCCCCTCCTGCTTCGATCCCGCAGGCAGCTGTGATGATCAGAAGCGGGGTAAGATTACCCACAAACATGGCAAGCACGTGCTGCAGTCCAAGGGGAATTGCCACCTTAAGAGGTGGGCGTCCGTCCAGCTCATAAGGGCTGGCTGTGTTTTTCTCCTGTTTTTCCATAATGAATCCATCCTTTCTTTCCCTATGTCCTGACGATAACATAAAAAAGAAGGCAGTTATACCCACTGCTGAATATAACCGCCCTGTTATCTGTCAGTACACGTATCGTGTCTCTTCTGTTTCGACACTCTTATCTGAACTGTTATTTCAGACTCCTGAAAAACGGGTTCATTATACAGTATCCCAACATCTATATCAAGTGTTAATTAACAAGTTGTTGATTTTTTTGCAGCTTTTTTTGCCTGGCTCTCACTCCAGAGCTCATCGGCCTGTTTTTTCCATACCTCTGCATAGTGATCACACTTTGCACAGAGATGCTCCGCTGTTTCCGGAGACTGAAGATCTGTAGATTTCGCTCCTGCACGTTCAACCATCTTGCGGAGAAGCTCAGGATTTTCAAGCATCGGGCATGGACGAAGCATGTTTTTGTTGAACGGCTGACCCTTGTGATACTCCATAAAGATCGGGCTCTTCAGCGCCTCAAGGAGTGTACATTCTTTAATGTTCGCATTGGAGAAATGAATGAATACACAAGGATCCACATCCCCGTTTGCATTGATATGGAGGTAACGACGGCCACCTGCGATACATCCGCCTACATACTCTGCATCGTTCTGGAAGTCCATAGTGAAGAGAGATTTTGTGGCACGGAATCTGCGGACGCTGTCATACATTTTGATTCTCTGCTCCGGTGTGGGGAGGAGATCTGCTGCTGCATCATTTCCAACCGGCATATAGTGGAAGAACCATGCAAAATAAGCTCCGCACTCGATCAGATGATCAAAATACTCCTCACTGCTTACTGCATCTACGTTTGCGGATGTGTAGCATGTGGAAACACCGAACGGAAGTCCGTGGCTCTTCAGAAGCTCCATAGCATGCATAACCTTCTGGTATACGCCATCTCCACGACGTCCGTCTGTAGTTGCCTCTGTTCCCTCAAGGCTGATAGCCGGAACAAAGTTTTTCACACGGAGCATTTCCTGACAGAATTCTTCGTCAATAAGAGTTCCGTTTGTGAAGGAAAGAAACTCGCAGTCCGGATTCATCTCACAGATCTTAATGAGATCCTTTTTGCGGACCAGTGGCTCACCGCCTGTGTAGATGTACATATAGGTTCCCAGTTCTTTACCCTGTTTTACGATAGAATCGATGGTCTCAAGATCCAGGTTCAGCTTGTGGCCATACTCTGCTGCCCAGCATCCTGTGCAATGAAGGTTACATGCGCTGGTAGGATCAAGAAGAATTGCCCACGGTACATTGCAGTCATTCTCTTCTGATACCTTTTCCTGCGTTGCGCTTCCCTTAAGACTGGCATTTACAATAAAGTTGCGGAAAAATGTCTGGCGTACGCCGGCATCCAGCTGATACATACGAAGGATCAGCTGATACCAGTTGTCCTTTGCCTCGATGGAGTGACGGATCGCATTTCTCTGTCCTGCATACCAGCCATCCGGTGTTACTTTATCAACCATTTCCATGATCTTCGGTATGTTTGTCTCCGGATCCTTCTCAAGATAATCCAGTGCTTTTGTTACGGTAGCTGCGATCGCTGCCTGTTTTGCTTTGTCTACGATTCCCATACTCTATTTCCTCCTATGTTATTATCTAAAGTGATTGGTTATTTTTATGTTTATGTTTAAAGCCGACTCTTGATGATCTTGATCGTCAGAATCCCGACCCATAGATTGAGGATCCCTTCCAGTAAAATGGAAAATCCTACCAACACCATCATCATAGCTGCTGCTTCAAATGGTCTGATAAAAACCAGAACTCCGATCACTCCGGTGACCAATGCGATCAGCAGGATCTGCCACCACAACGCCAGACCGAATCTCTTCGCATCTACAGACATCTGGATCTTAAACAGGGCATCTGCCAGGATCAGGATTCCGAACACGGAAAAAATAAGATCCACTGCGAAATTTTTTCTGGCTATCAGGATCACTCCCACTGCCATCAGCAGGATCCCGAAAGCCAGATCAAACTGAAATGCCAGACAGAAAGCATCTCTCGTGAAATATCCGCTGATCTTAATAGCTCCGTACAGGATCAGCATGATTCCCATAAGCACGCACAGCATTTTTACAGAGCTTTTGGGCCTTGCCATCAGAAAAATACCCAGCACACAGAACAGTAATGACATGACGATGTAGATGTTTTTTACAAGCTTCAGCTGTTTCAGGTCATCCATACGTTCCCTCCTTGATAATTTTTTCTCATTTATTGTACTGAATTATACATCCCTGTGTCGTTTAAAAAAACAGACAAAAAAGAGCCAGTGCCTAAATTTCAGACACCAGCTCAAAATTAACCGTTTCTATACCTTAATAAAATTCGAGGACATTCCTGTTCTACACTAAATGGATATTTTTAATCTTCATTTAGTTGAAATCATAGCTTTTATTTCAGATTTTTGTACTGACTCTCAAGGCTCTTCTCGTAAATATACTCCAGCTTATGCATATCTGACAGGATATCATAATCCATATCATGCCGTAGCCAGTCCAGGATCACTCCCACAAATACACATTTATAATACCGGCTTATAAGATGCCTATCTTCCTGATCCATTTCAAAGTCTCCGACCGCCCTGTTGATCAGCTCCTCCACCACACGCTCTGCGGCATGATCCAGATAATCGGCAAATACATCCCTCTGGATCGAGCGGTACAGATGTATCATGGCTTTTTTGTTCTTCTGAACTGCGTTGACAAGGATTTCCATACAGTCGCTGACTGATTCCGGTACTTTCTGATCCTTCAGAATGTCATTCAGCTCTTCCTTTACCATTGCTTCCACTGCATCCGGAATATCTCTGAAATGGTAGTAAAATGTATTCCTGTTTACTCCACAGCGTTCCACAATGTCCTTTACCGTAATCTTGGACAATGGTTTTTCGTTCATAAGTTCCGTCAGTGTATGCAGTATGATCTGTCTTGTAAAACCTGGCATTTTCTCTCCCCCATCACAAGCTTTCCTCGGGTTATTTCCTTATTATGTCATAAAAATAACATACTTTCAAGCAACAACATGTTCGAAAATGTCCATAAATCCCCGGAGATCTTTCTCCCGATAACTGTCCCATGACCTGGCTGAACAAGGTTTTGTCAGATCTCTTCTTTCTGTTCCTGCACTTTTTTCTCTGGCTGAACATGAACGATTCCCTCCACAACGGTATGGTTTCTGACCTGATTTACCACAATATCCAGGTTTTTCCAGCTGCATCGGAACTGTTCTCCGTCCTCCGGTACACGTTCCAGAACTCCGCAGACAAAGCCGCTGAAAGTATCATATTTTTCTACAGGAAGCTCCACATTTATGACCTCTGCCACATCATCCAGGATCGCTCCTCCCTGTATTTTCCAGATATGTTCTCCTGTCTTCTCAATATCATCCGGCTTCGGCAGATCTGTCCTGTCGTCAATATCTCCCACCAGCGTCTCCACAAGATCATGCAGAGTGACAATTCCTACAAAGCAGCCATATTCATCCAACACTACTGCAAAATAATCCCGTTTTTCCCTCATTTCCCGGAAGATCAGGTTGGCACGCATGGATTCCGGTACAAAAAACGGCGAATAACAGGCATGATGCAGAACAGCTTCTCTGGATCTGTCATCCAGGCGGAAATAATCTCTGGTGTCCAGAATATGGATAATATCATCTTGGTCTTCCCCGCATACCGGATAAAAGGTGTGACGGTTCTCTCTGATGATCCGTTCCCATTCCTCATCAGAGTCTTCCATATAGAGGACAACCACATCTCTTCTGTGTGTACAGATCTCATCTGCCGCAGTATCATCCAGGTCAAAAACATTCTGGATCATCTCGCTTTCTTCCTGCTGGATGCTGCCCTGTTCATTTCCCTCTGTAAGCAGCATACGGATCTCTTCCTCTGTGGCCTGCTCCTCTTTTTCTTCCGGTTTGATTCCCATCAGATACAGCACACCATTGGCAGTTACTGTCAGAAGTGCAGTAGCCGGCCAGACTGCGATCATCGCGATCTTAAGAAGTCCTGCCAGACGCAGAGACAGCTCATCCGGATTTTTCATTCCCAGACGTCTTGGCACCAGTTCTCCGAACAGAAGACTTACATAGGAAAGCAGTATGGTCACAATGATCATGCATACGATCTTCAGAACATTCTGTGGTACATCTATCCCTGACCTTATCAGTGCCTCTGTCATCGGCTGTGCAAAATATTCTGCCGCAAAAGCGCTCTGCAGAAATCCTGCCGTAGTTACCGTTACACGGATCGCTGTCATAAAATGTGCCGGCTGTTCTGTAAGCTTTATCAAAATCTGCGCCCGGTGATCTCCCTCTTCTGCCAGCTCCTTCATCTTCGCTTCATTCATGGACAGAACCGCCATTTCCGCACCTGCGAAAACAGAATTCAGAAAGATCAGGAACACCAGTAAAACAATTGCCTGTATCATATTTTTATTCCCCTCAGTATAGTCGTCCGGAATTATCCCGAACCAATTATAATACAGAAAGCGGACCGTTATCATCCGCTTTCCTGTTGCTTACTCTGATTATTATTACATAAGATAGCATAACCCTTCCGGTCTGTCAAACCATCAACCTCCAACCAGCAATATACTATGATATAAAAAGCAGCAGATACATACAACAGAACGGCCTTTCATCTTCCACTCTGCTGCATGCCTATGAACATCATCGCTGCACGACCTATGTTCACTCTGCTGCTTCCTTTTCCATATGATGTTTCGGAAATTCCATAATGATCTCGGTTCCCTGTCCCGGTTCACTGTTAAGCCACAGCCTGCCGTTCAGAGTTTTTACCCCGTGCTTCACAATGGAAAGGCCAAGGCCGGTTCCGCCGATTTCCTTGGAATGGCTTTTGTCCACCCGATAAAAGCGTTCAAAAATGCGTTCCTGATCTTCCTTCGGAATACCGATCCCTGTATCCCGCACATTCACGCGAACTGCATCCTCGCCATCCTTCAGTCTCACAAAGACCTCTCCACCCCGGCGGTTATATTTGACAGCATTATCGCAGACATTATAGAGAACCTCTTCCATGATCGTCGGTACTGTATCCAGCACTGTACTTCCGCCTTCCATATACATATGCACTTCCTGCTTTTCGGCAGCTTCATGTAAGGTAGAAAAAATATCATGAGTCAGACTGTAAAGATCCAGTTTTTCCCACTGATACGGCAATCCGCCCTCATCCAGACGGGAGATCCGGATCACATCCCCAACCAGACGGATCAGTCTCTGCGTTTCCTTATAGATGCGTCCTGCAAAAACCTTCACATCCTCATCCTTCACAAATCCGTCCTGCATGATCTCAGCAAATCCGGAAATGGAAGTCAGCGGCGTTTTCAGTTCATGGGAAACATTGGCGGAAAATTCCCTTCGCAGCTGTTCCCTTTCTACTTTTTCGGTCACATCCACCAGAAGGATCACCGCACCCTCTGTCTTATTTTCTCTTGTGACAGGATTGGCGATCACCTGAATCTCACTGCCATCCAGACGAAGGATCTTGTTCTCATGCTTTCCTTCAAGGACCTGCCCAACGACACCTCGAAACTCCTCCGAGCGGTTCAGAAGATATACACTTTCTCCTGTTTTGATCTCCTTTACCTTAAGAAGCTTTCCCACACTGGAGTTGATAGAAAGTACCATGGTATAACGGTCGATCACAAGAAGTCCCTCCTGCATGTTCTCCGTGATAATAGAAAATTCTTTCTGCTGTCTTCTGGCTGCCTCAAGCTGCAGACGGATCTGCCGGCTCTGTCTGCCAATCTTGCTGAGAAGCGGCTGTACCTCATCATAGGCATCATTCTCATCCGGATGCTCCAGATCAAGCCCATTAAGAGGTTCCACAACCTTCCCGGAAAGCCTGGATGCAAATACGCCGGACAGGAGCAGCATAAGTATCAGAACTGCAGCAAAAGGCGGAAGCAGCTGCAGGAGCAGCATCCATACAGAAGCCTGGTTACTGGAAACTCTCAGCACATTGCCATTTTCAAGGCGTACTGCATAATACATTGTTTTTTCGGAAAGCGTGGATGACATTCTTTCATCCGCACCTTCTCCGTTGATCTCTGCTTCACGGATCTCCTTGCGATGTCCGTGATTATCCATGCTTTCCACATTTGCCTCATTGTCGTAGATAACTTTTCCACTTTCATCCACATAAGTAATCCTGGAATCCTCATCATTCAGCTTCTTCAGATAATCTGTCCCGGTACTTTCCACGCCTCTGGAAATATACACGGCTTCTTTCTTCAGCTCACCCATCAGCTGTCCCTGAAAATAGTGATAAAGGATTCCCACGACAAATGCCAGTCCCAGTACTGTGATCAGTGATGAAACCAGCATGATATACTTAAATATTTTTTTACTCAAAGCTCAGCCCTTTCCTTTCTCCGAAATCTATATAGCATTTTACAAAAGCAATGTAAAAATAATTATCCGGAAAAAGTTAAATCCTTGTAAATTTCATCACATTATAAAAAGTGCTGTGATATCCTTTCAATACCACAGCACTTTTTTATAATAATGCAACTCTTTGCAATCTGCTCTTACTTATTTCTATTCCTCAACAAAATAGTTATCTGTATGACTGGAACCGCTTCTGTGGTTTCCTGTGATGGAATATTCCACCCACTCTGCAATGTTCACAGCGTGATCACCGATACGCTCGAAATATTTTGCAGCCATAAGGATATCCAGACCGATGCTTGCATCCGGCTTTCCGTTATTCAGGACCTCGGCCAGCTTTTCCTTAATATCATTGAAGGCATCGTCCACCTTATCATCATCGTCAATAACCTTTCTACAAAGCTCAAGATCACCCTTTACAAAGGCATCGATGCTTTCTGTAACCATCCGGACAGTATCCTCTGCCATCTTCCGGATATTAATGATATCTCCGGTAACTGCTTTGTCCTCGATATGCTTGGAAAGATCCGCAATATCTGCTGCCTGGTCACCGATGCGTTCCATATCGGAGATCATCTTCAGTGCTGCGGAAATGGATCGCAGATCTCCTGCTACCGGATGCTCATGAAGAAGAAGCTTCATGCAGAGATTTTCAATCTCTTTTTCCTGTGCATCGATCTCTTTTTCCGTCTCAAAGATCTTGCCAATGAGAGTCATCCCGCCTTCACCCTGAATAGCTTTGGCAGAAAGTGAAATTGCTTTTTCGCAGAGACTTCCCATGGTGATCAGTTCCACGTGAAGCTCTTCCAGCTGTCTTACAAAACGTTCTGACATAATATCAACCAAACCTTCCTGTAATATAATCCTCTGTACGCTTATCTGCCGGCATGGAGAACAGCTTGTCTGTATCCGCAAATTCCACAACCTCACCAAGAAGGAAAAATGCTGTCTTGTCGGAGATACGGGTTGCCTGCTGCATGTTATGTGTGACCATAACAATGGTGTAATCCTTTTTAAGCTCTACTGCCAGATCCTCGATCTTGGAAGTGGAGATCGGGTCCAGGGCAGATGTGGGCTCATCCATAAGAAGCACCTCCGGCTGTACTGCCAGGGCACGGGCAATGCAGAGACGCTGCTGCTGTCCGCCTGACATTCCAAGAGCACTTTTTTTCAGGCGGTCCTTGACCTCATCCCAGATTGCCGCATCGCGGAGAGATTTTTCCACGATCTCGTCCAGCTTTGCCTTGGAACGGATTCCGTGTGTTCTCGGACCGTATGCAATATTATCATAAATGCTCATCGGGAAAGGATTGGGCTTCTGGAATACCATGCCCACACGCTTACGCAGAAGATTCACGTCCATATCTCCGTAAATATCTTCCCCGTCAAGCTCTACCTTTCCTGTGATGGAACAGCCTTCCACAAGGTCATTCATACGGTTTAAGGATTTCAGAAGTGTAGATTTACCACAGCCGCTTGGTCCGATAAATGCTGTGATCTCTTTTTCCGGGATCTCCATATTGATTCCCTTCAGGGCATGAAAGTTTCCGTAATGGAGATTCATATTGTCAATTGAAATTTTTGTATTTTCACTCATGATCGATCATTATCCTTTCGCAATTTTTCTGGCTACCAGACCGGACAGTCCGTTGATAACAAGTACAAATGCCAGAATGACTACTGCTGTTGCAGATGCCTGGTTTACATGAAGTCCCTCACTGGAAAGCACATACATGTGAAGTGCCAGGGTACGTCCGGAACCCATCAGGCTGTTTGGAACTGCCGCAACAGTACCGGAAGTATAAAGAAGTGCTGCAGTCTCACCTACCACACGTCCGATGGCCAGGATCACACCTGCCAGGATTCCAGGAACTGCGGAGGGAAGTACAATCGTAAAAATAGTACGGAGCTTGCCTGCTCCAAGTCCGAAGCTTGCCTCACGGTAAGAATCCGGAACAGATTTCAGTGCTTCCTCAGCGGTACGCATGATCAGGGGAAGTACCATGATCACCATAGTCAGCACACCGGAAAGAAGAGACATGCCCCAGTGCAGTGCAGTTACAAAGAACAGCATACCGAACAGACCATATACGATAGATGGAATACCGGAAAGTGTCTCTGCGGTAATACGGATCAGCTTTACAAAACGGCTGCCTTTTTTTGCATATTCCACAAGGAAGATCGCTGCAAAAATTCCTACCGGAGCGGCAATCGCCAGAGATACCAGTGTCATGATCAGGGTATTGATCAGTGACGGGAGAAGGGAAACGTTCTCTGAGGTATAGGTAAGGCTGAACAGACTTGCATTCAGATAGGGAATACCTTTTACAAGCACATAGCCGATCAGGAAGAACAGCAGTGCAAAAGTGATCACTGCTCCCAGCAGTGTGAGAAATGCCAGGACTCCTGCACCAGGATGTCTTGCATAAGACTTCAGCTGGTCTCCTATGGTAAGTGTATTTCTTTTTTTCATGTTTGCTTCTGCCGCAGGATCTGCGGCTACAGATACGTTAGTTTGCATACTCCGCCCTCCTGTTCAGCAGTGAAAGACTTAAGTTGATGATCAGGATAAATACAAAGAGTACAACTCCTGTTGCGATCAGTGCTTCTCTGTGAAGTCCTGATGCATATCCCATCTCTGTTACGATGTTTGCAGTCATGGTACGGACACCCTGAAGAAGTCCCTTCGGCATACGTGGCTGGTTTCCGGCTACCATGATCACGGCCATGGTCTCACCGATGGCACGTCCGATCCCAAGGACAACGCCTGCCAGGATTCCTGACTTTGCTGCCGGAAGCATAACAAAGAAAATGCTTCTTTCTTTTGTTGCGCCAAGCGCAAGTGAGCCTTCATAGTAGCTTTCCGGAACGCTTCGTACTGCCGATTCCGTAACTCCGATGATCGTCGGAAGGATCATGATTCCCAGAAGGATACATGCTGCCAGCATACTGCTTCCGGTTCCTCCGAACAGCTGGCGGATCAGCGGTACCAGGAGAACCAGACCAAAATAGCCATATACGATAGATGGAACGCCTGCCATAAGCTCAATACCGGATTTCAGTGGTTTATAGATTTTTTTCGGGCAATATCTTGCCATAAATACGGATGTAAAAAGTGCGATCGGAACTCCGATAAGGATTGCTCCTGCAGTTACATAAATACTTGCCACGATCATTGGCAGGATTCCGAATTTATCGTTTGTTGGTCTCCATTCTGTTCCGAAAAGGAATTTTAAGGGACCGATCTTTCCCATTGCAGGAAGACCGTTTGCAAAAAGGAACACACAAATAAGAAATACTGCAAGAACCGATGCACAGGCCGCAATGAGAAAAACGACCTTCATGGCCTTTTCTCCTAAATGATTCATAAGACACCTTTCTCTCTGTTCCAGTGGATATCCACTGTGCTGATATATAACGGAGCGGCTTTCCTGACCTTGTCATGATCGCCGCTCTTTGTAAGATACTTCAATCGTTTTTTATCCGGGAATTTATTTGGTCACGTCTTCCCAGTCTGTGATATCACCTGTGAAGATGGATTTTACCTGGTCACTTGAAAGCTCCTCAAGGTCATTGTCGTTGTTTACGATGACTGCGATACCATCTTTTGCGATCTCTGTAGCTTTAACACCTTTCTCTGTTTCCTCGTCCTTCAGCTCACGGGATGCCATTCCGATATCACATACACCCTCTGTTGCGCTATTGATTCCTGTTGTGGAGTCGCTGACCTGAACTTCTACTGTGATGTTTTTGTTTGTTTTCTGATATGCCTCTGCAAGCTTCTCCATTACAGGTCCTACGGAAGAAGATCCCATAACTACGACTTTGCCTTTTGCATCTCCGGCTTTGTATGCCTCTGCTTTTTCATCTACTTTGATGTAGCCTTCTTTTTCGATGATGTCCTGTCCGTCAGAGCTCATGATGTAGTTGATGAAATCCTGTGCTGCATCGCTGAGCTTGTCGCCTGTTACGATGTTGAACGGACGTGCTACCTTGTATGTATCATCTGCAACGTTCTCTGCTGTTGCCTCTGCTCCGTCGATCTTTACTGCTTTTACTGTATCGTTGAGGGAACCCAGAGATACGTATCCGATAGAGTTCTCATCGCCTGCTACTGTGGTAAGCATTACATCTGTGTTGTTTGTGATGCTTGCTTCCTGTGTTGTCATATCTACTTTCTCGCCGTCTTTTTCTTCTTCGATCCCAAACAGCTCTACGAATGCTCCACGTGTTCCGGATCCGTCCTCACGGGAAATTACGTCGATCGCTCCGGATGGTGCTGCCATTACAACGGTTCCCATTACTGTAGTTCCGATAAGTGCTGCTGTTAAGATACCTGCGATTCTTTTTTTCATGATTTTTTTCTCCTCATTTCTATGATCATTTTTACTTGCTTACTGCTTAAATACAGGTGTTATTATAGAAATGGAAGGTAAAATATAAAATCGCGGTTTTGTAAAATATTAGTAAAAAAATGTGATATAAAAAAAAGCTGCTTGCGCAGCTTTTTTTATATGATATATTCGTCCGCCTTCACGGCTTGCCAGTTCATCAGGTCTTCCAGTGTTATATGATCTACCACACCTTTGATGGCGTCGTCCAGCTTTTTCCAGAGGATCTGGGTGACACAGTTCTCCTCACGGTCACAGATGGCTCCGTTGTCGTCCAGACATTCCACAGGGGAAAGGCTTCCTTCTGTGAGACGAAGGATCATTCCGACCGTGTATTTATCCGGGGTCTGCTGCAGTGCATAGCCGCCCTGAGGGCCACGGACACTGCGGACAAAGCCTGCTTTGTTCAGGATGGAGATGATCTGCTCCAGATATTTATCGGAGATCTCCTGGCGCTTCGCCACATCCTTCAGGCGGATCGGTTTTCCTGTATAATTTGTAGCAAGATCCAACATCAGTCTCAGCGCATATCTTCCTCTTGTAGAAATCCTCATGTAATATTTACCTCCAATATTTCAGTATTCTTCTGATTTATAGCCTTTTGCTCTTTCTGTTATTGTGCAGCTGTTCAGCCGGAAATATTCCTCTGTATTCCATAACCGGCACCCTTCTCTGTGATGCACAGGCAGCTTCCTGTATCTTCTTTCATAGGAAGCAGAATCTGCTTTGCAGACTTTATTCTTTATATTGTTAATAGGTTTTGTTTGTTTTCTCTATTATACCTGAAAAAGCTACAAGATACAAGCAAGTCCCCACACACTGCTTATTGCTTTTCGCGGGACCTTACCAGTGAACAGTAACCACAGCCCCACAGAGTGCTTACTTAATTCAATGAAATCAAGAATAAAACCGGCGCTCCGGCAGCCTGCTTGGACAGGCATTCAGGAGCGCCGTAAATAATCCCGCAGAATCACGCTTCGGGGCAAAAGAAGCGGTCTTCGGATCGATTATTTTGTAAACAGTGGTGTGGAGTAGTAACGGTCTCCACTGTCCGGAAGAAGTGCTACGATCACTTTCCCCTTGTTCTCCGGGCGTTTTGCAAGCTGGATCGCAGCATAGAGAGCTGCACCGGAGGAAATTCCTGTAAGGATTCCCTCTTTCTTGGTAAGGAGTTTGGATGTTTCAAATGCATCCTCGTTCTCTACCGGAATGATCTCGTCATAAACCTTGGTGTCAAGTGTGTCCGGAACAAAACCTGCGCCGATACCCTGGATCTTATGCGGGCCTGCTTTTCCCTCAGAAAGTACAGGAGAAGTTGCAGGCTCAACAGCAACTACCTTCACATTCGGGTTCTGGCTCTTCAGGTACTCACCTGTACCGGTGATCGTTCCGCCTGTGCCGACACCTGCCACAAAAATGTCTACCTTTCCGTCTGTGTCATTCCAGATCTCAGGACCTGTTGTTGCCGCATGTGCTTTCGGGTTAGCCGGGTTCTCAAACTGTCCTGGAATGAAGCTTCCCGGAATCTCCTTGGCAAGCTCTTCTGCCTTGGCAATGGCCCCCTTCATTCCCTTGGCTCCGTCTGTGAGAACCACCTCTGCACCATATGCCTTCAGGATGTTTCTTCTCTCAACACTCATGGTCTCCGGCATGGTGAGGATCGTCTTATAGCCCTTGGCAGCTGCGATGGCTGCAAGTCCGATTCCTGTGTTACCGGATGTTGGCTCGATAATGGTTGCGCCTGGTTTCAGGACACCTTTCTGCTCTGCATCCTCGATCATTGCCTTACCGATTCTGTCCTTAACGCTTCCTGCCGGGTTAAAATACTCAAGCTTGGCAAGTACTGTAGCCTCAAGTCCCTCAGATTTCTCTACGTTCTTAACCTCTACAAGCGGTGTGTTTCCGATCAGTTCCAGTGCGCTTCCGTAAATTTTACCCATGATGATATCCTCCTTATTTCCTTTATGTCCATTTCCTTATTTCCTAGTAACTATATATGTTTTCTGTGATTTGATTGAATTATATCATAGTACAGGGATTTGTCAATACATTTCAGCCAAAAAACGCAGGAATTTTTCTCCGGAAAAACCCCTGCGCTTCATATAATTTCATTTATTCTTTTTTAGGATTTTTACAAGCAGATGCATAGTCAGACGGATATTCATATTCTTTATTTTTCAGATTCTGTTAATGTAATATCCCCATCGCTGCATTCCACATTTAAAGTCGGTGCTGAAGCACCGGCCTTGTTCTCATAAACAGAGGTGTCTTCCTCATTGTCGGTTTTTCCCCTGGAAAGCCCCTCCGTGTCCACATCTCCGTCTGCAGCTTTCAGATAAATATTGGTTTTCTCTGCACTGCCGTTCTTCATTTCTACAGAAACATCACCGCAGGAGCTATTGATCTTCATATCTCCGTTAAAGCTGCTGTTGTCTATCTGAATATCTCCGTCGCTGAGAGCTATCTGCCCATCTGCAAGCTCTGCCTTTTTTATGGTCACATCTCCGTTTCCGGATTTCAGCTGCATGTTATCTGTACATTGAAGTTCTTTTACATTCAGATCCCCGTCGGAAAGCTTTGCATCAAACTTTTCGAACTCGCCCTTATCCAGCATCAGATCTCCACTGAGAAGTTCCAGGGTCATTTCTTTACACAAAAGCTGATCGGCAGCAAGATCCCCGTCGGAAAGCTGAAGCTCCGCTTCGGAAAGCTGTGCCTTCTCCGGAATATAAAGAACCACCGTATTCAATGCATCTTTCTTTTCTGTCAGATCCGCATGTGTAGAGAATATCCCCAGATCATAGGTTATATAATAACTTCCACTGCCGCCTGCAGGCTCCTCAAGCGTGAGCTCTCCATCCTTATCCTTCCAGGTCAGAGGATTTTTCCTCCCGTTTTTCTCAAGCTTATATTCCATATAATAATGGTCATCATCTGAGGTACGGATATCCAGATCAAAATCCTCAAAATCCACATTCAGCTTCGTAAAATCATCAATCTGTTCTTTTTTCATTACTGTAAGATTTTTACGACTGGAAGAATTTCCTCCGGATACATACATATGATCTGAAGTATATGTGAAATCTTTTCCCCCTGCAAAATATCCTGCTGTGGAAAGAACAACTCCCGCTACACAGAGTGCTGTACCTGTCATCAGCACTGTTTTTGCAATCTTATTCATTTTTATGCACCTTCTTTCTTGCAAGTCTGTTAACCAGACGGCCGATTCCCATTGCACACCATTTACATATATATATGGTAAGTACTCCAACGAGGATTCCCGCACCTGCCATCAGAAATCCACTGCCGACCATCATGCAGGCTGCTGCCAGAGATCTTGCGATCAATGTCACGCCGAAACCTGTGAGCACGATACCTCCGGCAATTGCTGATACACCTGTAACTGCCATGGAAAAGATCACTGCTGCGATGACAATCACCACTGCTGCCAGTACTGCAAGGCCTGCAAACAGCAGCGCAATGCTCACCGGCGATGCACAGATCACCAGAAATGCGAGAAGAATGATCTTTCCGGGGGAACGCTTCTTTCCTGCGGATGTACTGTACCCTGTTGTACTCAGGTTTCCTGAATCTGTCCGGCTATGTGCATGGGAGCTCTCTCCGTAATATGAACCTGCTGCCGGCAAAGCTGCTGTTTTTTCCTCGGTGATGTCTTTACTGTCACCAACACTCTCCTGTAAAAGGTTCAGAAGCAGTTCCCTTGCCGCCTCTTTAGGCTGTCCCAGTTCTTCCATAACCTGCTGTTCATTCTCAGGTCCAGCCTCATCGAAGTATTCCGAAAAATACTCAATGGCATTGTCATAATCTTCTTTTGGAAGCCGCTTCAGATATTTCTTCAGCTGCTCCATATACTCTTTTCTTGTCATTTTCGAAGTCTCCCTTCCACAATATCGTCTATAGTATCGCGGTATTCTCTCCACTCTTTCCTCAAATATTCCAGCTGCTTCCGTCCGTCTTCTGTGATGGAATAATATTTACGTTTCCGTCCCTGAAATTCCTCTGAATAAGTTGTCAGATAACCATCCGTCTCCAGTCTGCGAAGGATCGGATACAATGTGGATTCCTTGATAGAAGCTACCATCTTCACTGTCTGGCTGATCTCATATCCGTAAGAATCCTGCTGCTCTACAACAGAAAGGATCAGGCATTCCGTCAGCACTGCAGACACCGGATAATAATACATAGGCACACCTCTTTATATAATTATTTTATATATAAAATTTTTATATATAATTATTTTACATATATAGTACCACACTTTTTCCTGTTGTCAAGCACAATTTCGCAATTGCTTTTTCCAGACTCCTTCTTTATAATATTTACAAATGTAAACACCTACCAAGAAAGGACGTAATTCTATGAAAAAAAAGCCTCATTTGATGGCAATCGTCCTGTTTCTGACGGGTCTTATCTGTATTGGACTGCTTTTTGGCCTCAGCTATAAAACCTACCGGAAGATCGATGCCGTTGACCAGAAAATGGCCTCCGTGATCAAACCGGTCCAGAAAAAGCAGAAATCCATGAAAGAGGATATCGAACTTTATACAGCTAAGATCGAAAAGAAACAGGCAACCGACAAATACCTGCAGCAGCGGGCACAGACAGAAAAAGCTGTCAAAAACAACACCGGTGAACATGAACGGGCACCGGAAGCTGAAAACAGTCAGAAAACGACCAAACCCTCTGTTTTCAATGAAGCCGGTGGTGAGGGATTCACCGATGGCGGTAATGATACCTCTTCTGCTTCCAACGGCCATATCATCGGGATCGATCCCGGACATCAGGGCGAAAATGTTGATATGAGTGCCACAGAGCCGAACGGCCCCGGTTCCTCCACCATGAAGGCCAAGGCTTCCACCGGAACCAGAGGTTCCTTCAGCGGTCTCCCGGAGTATCAGCTGAACCTGGATGTTTCTCTTCTGCTTAAGGATATCCTGGAACAACGTGGATACCAGGTAGTAATGACAAGAACAGACAATGATACCGCTATCAGCAACAAGGAGCGTGCAGAGCTGGTCGCTTCCCAGGGTGCGGAGATCTGTGTCCGTATCCATGCAAACGGAGATGATTCTGCAGATGTCTCCGGTGCTCTGACCATGTGTCCATCCCAGCAAAATCCTTATGTTTCCAGTCTCTATGACAGTTCCAACAAACTATCCAAATGCATTGTGGATTCCTACTGCGCAGCTACCGGCTTCCAGAACCGCGGGATCATCTACACAGATTCCATGACAGGTATTAACTGGAGCACGATCCCGGTGACGATTGTGGAAATGGGATTTATGACCAACCAGAGCGATGATCTGAAAATGGCGGATTCCTCCTTCCAGCAGACTATGGCAGAAGGGATCGCCAATGGAATCGATGCTTATTTCCAATAATAAAAAGGAGTTTGTTTATATATGAAAAAAAATACATTTCTATATATTGTGATCGCAGTGCTTGTCATCGCACTGGCAGGACTTGGGGCACTGAATGTCCGCTCCCTGGACAAGCTTGCATCTCTCCAGACAAAAGTTAACAAGCTGCAGAAAAGTGTGCAGGAGGTTTCTGATTCTGCCGCTGAGCTCAGCAGCAAAGCCGATCAGCTGGATGCTCTTTATCCTGATGATCCTACCGTTTCCAGCGCTGCTGCCGCAGCATCTTCAGCTGAGGTCCAGGGTCCTTCCGCACAGGAAGAATCCACAGATACATCTGCAGCCTCCGATTCTTCCGAAGCTTCTGGCAGCAAGGACAGTTCTTCTTCCACTCAGGAAGAAGGAACACTTTCCCCATCCAGCGGAAGCACTTTCACAGACAATTCGGATTCCAGCATGGACAACCTTCTGAATCAGGTACAGTCTCTTCTTCCTACCGATAACGGAACCTGGTCCGTATATGTATGCAATCTTGCAAAAAATACCGAAGGTACCATCAATGATCAGCAGATGCAGGCTGCCAGCCTGATCAAGCTCTATATCATGGGTGCTGTATATGAGGATTATGACAGTCTTTCCTCCAAATACAGCAAGGATCAGCTGGACAATGCACTGAACTCCATGATCACAGTCAGCGACAATGATGCTGCCAATACACTTGTCAATTATCTTGGCGGCGGGGATGACGCAGCCGGAATGGCCCGTGTGAATAAATTCTGTCAGGATCACGGATACACCAGCACTTCCATGGGACGTCTTCTTCTTGCAGATAATTCCAAAGGGGATAACTACACTTCCGCAAAGGATTGTGGAAAATTTCTGAAGACCATCTATCAGATCGACAAGGGTACTGCTACCGATAACAACGATACTCTGGCAGGAGCCGAATATATGTATCGTCTTCTGAAAATGCAGACCAGGAAAAACAAGATCCCGGCTCAGATGCCTTCCGAGGTAAAGGTTGCCAACAAAACCGGTGAACTGGATCACGTAGAAAACGATGCCGGCATCATCTATGACACAGCAAAGGGGATCGACCTGGTAGTCTGTTTTATGTCACAGGATCTTAACGATACCTCTGCTGCACAGAACACCATCGCACAGGACAGCCGTGCGATCTATGGATACTACAACGAATAACAAAAGAAAATATCTTTATATTATATTGGTAAGGAAAACATCATGAACCAGACAAAAGAGAAAAAAACAAGATACTTATTATGGCCTGCGCTGCTGCTTCTGCTTCTTCTGCTGGCGCCGGGCAACATTGTCCGTGTGCAGGCTGCCTCTGACCAGACTGCTGTCCAGCTGAAACTCAGTCAGGGTATCCGCCGCTATGATTATGCTTACCAGGTCCTTGATCTGGTAAATCAGGAACGTGCCAAAAAGAACCGGAATCCTGTCACTATGGATAAGAACCTTCTGGAATGCGCCATGACCAGAGCAGAAGAACTGACCGTTTGCGCCAGTCATACCCGTCCCAATGGTTCCATCTGTTTTTCAGCCTTTCCTTATTTTGAGGATCCAAGTGAAAATCTTGCGATCAACCAGGGAACTCCTGAAGAAGTTATGGAATCATGGATCGAATCTTCCGGACATTACACGAACATCATGAATTCCAAAAATGTTTCTGCCGGAATCGGCTGCTACTCACAGAACGGTCATCTCTACTGGATCCAGTGCTTTTCTTCTCACGCAACAGAAGCCTGCACACAGCCTGCCAATCAGACTGTGTCACCTGTTATTTCCGTGCTTCCAAAGCTGATAAATATCCATTTCAACGAAGCTTCTCCGATCACATTCACAGAAGAACAGAAAACACTGGCTATCTATATAACCTGTAATGGATTCAGCTATATGAGTTCCAGCCTTGACCCAGCTTCTTTCACATGGTCAACCGGAGATCCTTCCATTGCCACTGTGGATCAGAGCGGTGTTATCCGACTGAAAAGCAGAGGAACCACTACGGTTTCTGCCACACTGAAATCCTGCCCGGACAAAACACTGTCTGCAGATCTCAATGCATACTATGATCTGGAAAATTCCAGAGAGACTTCTCTGCGCTATACAAGTTCCTGGAACTATACCGGAAGTCCCATTACTTTTTCTCCTGAACTAAAATTCCATGGTCGTACGCTGACTGAGGGAAAAGATTATACGATTTCTTTCTCCAATAACCGTAACAGCGGTCTGGGAAGCTTCACGATCACAGGTCTTGGCCTTTATTCCGGAACTCTGACTGATGATTTCCTTATCCGGCAGATCAATCTCTCTCAGTCAGAAGTAACTTTTTCCCAGTCTTCCTATCTGTATACCGGAACCGCACTGACTCCGAAACCAACGGTTACCTGGAATGGTACGACGCTGACTGAAAATGTAGATTATACACTTTCCTGGCATAACAATGACTGTCAGGGCAATGCATACGTTACGCTTTCCGGTATGGGTAATTTCACCGGCGAAAAAAACAAATCTTTCTATATTGACCTTACACCGATAACAGATGCTGAGATCAGCGACATTCCGGATTATGAATATGCCCCGGGCAAAGAATTCAAGCCGGAGCCAACCGTCACACTGAATGGTGTTACCTTAAAGAAAGATGTTGATTATACCCTTTCTTATTATGATAACACCATGGCAAGTTCCAGAACCAACAGACCTCGTGTCCATATAACCGGTATCGGCATTTACAGAAGCGGTTTTTCCAAATACTTCACCATCAATCCACTGAAGCTCTCCGGTGAGACCATCCAACTGGCAGATCCAAACTGCAAAAGTGAAAGTGTAACCTCTTATCTGCGAAATAACCTGGTCATCACCTATAATGGCACACAACTGACCTCTGATGATTTTCGCATTACTTCTGTATACTATTCCTCCAGCAATGAGATCCTGGATTTTTCACTTTCCTATAAGCAGAATTATTCCGGTTCAAGGCATATGACATCTGTAAAGCTTTGCGATCTTTCGGATATTCCGGAACAGATCTTCAACGGCAATGCAGTAACTCCGAAGCCTACTGTAAAATACGGCTCGGACACGCTTCAGGAAGGCACGGATTATATCCTTACCTGGAAAGATAACGCCAAAACCGGCACTGGCTCCGTAACGGTTACAGGAATCAACAATTATTTTTCAAGTCAGTCCCTGACCTTTAAAATATCCGCTCCGGCACCAACGAGCACTCCAACTCCGAAGCCATCCACTACTCCGGCTCCTGTGATCACGAAATTAACTGCACCGTTAATTAAGGCCTCTGCCTCCTGGAACAACTGTACGCTCCGCTGGAACCGTATAAACAATGCCCGGAACTATATTCTCTACAGAAAAACAAATTCCGGAAAATACACAAAAATCAAAACTTTAAACGCAAATACTACTTCATACAAAGACACAAAGATCACTATCGGAAATAAATATTCTTACGTGATCCGTGCAAGCAAAAAAACATCCTCCGGTTATATCTACAGTCCAGCTTCCAAAGCAGTGACTGTGAAACCGAATCTGCTCCGTCCGTCCATAAAGCTTAAAACCCTCAAAGGAAAACAGACCCTTTCCTGGAAAAAGATTTCCGGAGCAACCGGCTATGTCATCTATCAGAAAAAAGGAAATGGTTCCTTCAAAAAAGTAAAAACTATTTCTTACAAAAATACCAGCTATACATTTAAGACAGCAAAAAATGTTACATATAGCTACAGACTGGTTCCATACCGCTCAGTAAACAAGAAGGTAAAGACCGGACCTGCAAGTGCGGTAAAAACCGGAAAAGCAAAATAACAGACTTACCGGATCGGACAAAAAAAAGGATGATGCGTCACCAAAACGCATCATCCTTTTTTCAGTTCTTTTCTTCTCCCTCTTCATAGGATTTTTCCCAAATCTCGGAGAATACTGCCAGCGGACAGTCTGTCAGCAGGCACATCAGAAGAAAGCACTCATATGGATTCACTATGTAGATCTCACTCATTTCGCAGCGGGCCAGGATCTCCTGGATCTCCTCCAGGAAATGGCGGTATCTCGTATACGGATCATCCTCTGCCATCTCCTGAGAGATTACAAAAAACTCCAGCGTGATCAGATCAAACCGCTCCACCGGAAATTTATGGTTCAGGATATTGTTGATCCTCTGGCGGCTGAAGCGCTTCTGGCTGAAATGCTTTGCCAGAATGGATGCAGACATCTTTTTGAGATTTCCCATTTTATTAATAGGGATCCCGCTGCAGATAACCTTTTCCAGATCCGAAGCACTGATATTCTCAGGCTTCCAGATTTTTTTGCCACCGTTTTCTTCCTCATCTTCCTGATACATGGCTGCAATGATCTTCCTTGCCCGCTCCAGAAGGATCATAAATTCCTGAAAAGCCTGGCTCTTCTCTGATTTCGGATCATCATGTCTTCCTTTCAGAAAAGCCAGATATTCCAGAAGCTTTTCCTCACTGTCCAGACAAAGCCCTGTGCCATACACGATCTCTCCGGTCTTTTTTTCCACCGGAGTCATCTGTTTGTAGGTTTCTTTATATTCCTCCGCTTTATAATAGCCAAGATGATTCCGGTAACAATACCAGTAGATCACTTCTTCCGAATTATGAAAATCAAAATCCTGCTCACGAAGCACCCGGGTCAGAAAATCTGAAACATCCTCTGTACTCATCCGAAGTCCGAAACCCAGAAGAAAAACTGTTTCACGCTTCACAGATGCCTGAGTCAGCCAGTTATTCACCAGAGAACTCAGCTTGGCTGATGTAGGTGACATGGATTTCGGTGTGTAGGTTTCCTTGAAGGATTCCACAACGATCTCTCTGTAGACTTCCTGCGGTACCTGGGAAAAAGGCTCCTCAAGCTCTGCACGCTCATACACATATCGTTTCAGATAGTCACCAAAGGAAACCAGTTCCATCTCCTTGTAAAGATAATGAAAAATAACATCTGCATCCTCATCCTCAAAGGAATCCAGACTGACAACCTGTCGGAACTTCTGTGCCGCCTTTCTTGTAAATTCAAAGTCCTTCACTGAATCGAAGGCAACTGTCTGTTCAAAATCAAGATCCTGCATTCGATTTCTCATCGCAAATTTTCTCCTTATCCCTTTTCTTACTCCCCGGGTTTATTACCGTCCGGTACTGTGGCGCTCTGCCCAGCGTTTGAGAATATTTTTTTCTTCATAGCCGCTGATCTGTGCAAGGACCAGTGTCACATTATCTCTGCCGCCTCTTTCCAATGCCTGTTCCAGGATCTTACCTACTTTTTCTTCTGCGGTTTCTGTCCCGTCAAGGATCTTCTGAAGCTCCTCATCAGAAAGCATGTCTGTCACTCCATCTGAACAGATCAGATATGAGCTTCCCGGCTGATAACCGATCTCCACGATAGAAGGCTCCAGTGCCATGTTTTCTTCCTGGAAGCCCAGATACTGCGTCAGCGGAGCTTTTCCCAGCATTTTTCCGCCGATCACATGGTCCGTGGAAATCTGCTGGAACTTCCCCTGAAAATGACGGTAGATACGGCTATCCCCAAGGTTGCAGGCATAGATTGCCTTTTCGCTGAAAGACAAAAGTGCCATGGTTGTTCCCATGCTTCTGATACGGTTTTCATTGCTGTAGCGACATACTGCCTCATTCATATTTTCGCAGGCTCCTGTCAGAAAAACCACAGGCTCTTTTTTCAGGGTCTTTTTGTTTTCTTCATAGAAGCCTCCCAGCGCTTCCACAGCTGCAGAAGCTGCCATTTCACCGCAGCTTTCTCCGCCCATGCCGTCAAAAACAGCCAGCATTGGAAGCTGCCAGTGCTGTGTATGACCTGCCAAGATTCCGTCAACCCCCTGGTTGTGCACCGGCAGGCGCACTCCGCAGCACCAGAAATTATCCTCATTATTTGTCCTCACCTTTCCGGTGTGACATGTATACGCATAATCAATCTGATAGGCCATTCTTTTTCCTTTCGTAAAAACCCTTCGACATTACTGCTGAAGCTCCACTACAGAATTACTCCAGTATTTGTCTCCCAGTTCTACATATTTGTCGTTATCGCTCTCTTTATCATGAACCTTACCATCTGCATCGATCCATCGGATCAGAAGGCCGTCCTGATAATAAAAATACTGCTTCTCATCTCCGTCCCATACATAAGTATAAAACATCTGCTCGCCCCAGTAAAAATATTCCTCATAAACGCCATCTGCGGAACTGCCGGGATATACAAGTACTTTGGCGATCTCTCCTGATCCGTTATAAAAGCGCAGGCGATCCCCCTCTGTACCTTCACGTCTATAGCTGTCCAGAGCATTTTCTATGGTTGTCGCATGGTCACGTATCGTTTCCATTGCCTGTGCGAAACTTTTATCCGAATTGTCTGCAGTACCGAAATTTCCTTTGTTCAGAGCATCAGAATCATCGGAATCTGTATACGAAGGTTCCCCGTTATCCACAGGTTTCCGTATCGTTCGTACCGCAAGGATCCCGCTGATCAACACAACAAGGATCCCGGCTGTTATAAGCATTCTGAAAATACCTTTCCGTTTCCTTCTGTCATCGTCATTTTCGTCATTCTCTGGCACGGATCCTTCCCACTCCTGGAGATTCTGGTCACGGTCGTCTTCCAGATCTGTGATAGAGGTAACTCTGGGCTTTACAGCTCCGGTTTTTCTTATACCGGGATCTGACTGACGGGAACGTCCTGACGGATAACCGGACAGGCTATCCTTTTCGGATGCTGTTTTTCCGGATGCAGATTTCTGAGGCTTCTGTATTGTGCTCTGAGCCTTTGGCGTATTCCGGGCTGCATTTTTTGCTATTTCTCCGGCTGTCGGTTTCTCCGGCTGTATGGATAACGGCACAGGATTTTTACGTGCCTGACGGATCGCATCCGTATTCAGCTGACTCGTTCTTGCCAGCTGTCTGGCTGCACCCTCCTGGAGAAACTTCGGCATGGACTCCGGAACAGGTCTTTCCTCCACTGGTTTCGGTTTCTCATGAACTCCCTGTTCTCTGTTTGCTGCTCCATACCGGATTTCTTCCAGTGCTTCCCGAAACTTCTCAGGAGTCTGATATCGTTCTTTTGCATCATAAGCACAGGCTTTTAAGATAACGGAGCCGAAAGCCTCTCCTGCATCCACAGGTGGTGGCGGTGTTTCGCCTGACATCCTCCTCGTGAGTGCGTTTTCCTTATCTCTGTATGTGATCAGCTGTTTTTCAAGATTCAGAAACGGAAGCCTGTTATGATTCATCAGTTTATATAACACCAGGCCAAGTGCATAAATGTCCACTCTGCTGTCGTACTGTTCTCCCCTGTACATCTCCGGCGCCATATAGGAATAAGTTCCCTTTTTGGAAAGGGTACTCATGGTTTTTTCCAGTTCTCTGGCGATTCCAAAGTCCCCCAGCTTGAAATCCCCGAACCTGGATACAAAAATATTCTCAGGTTTGATATCCCTGTGGATGATGTGAAGCTGCCCACAGTATTCCAGTGATCTGCAAAGATCGATACCCAGCTTCATCACTTCTTTTTCTGTGAGATTTTTTCCCGCATAATATTCCATGAAGCTTGTGAGATATTCCATGCGGATAAAAATATCCCATCCGATCTCGTCCAGATATTCCATCACCTTGTAATCTTCTACAGATACAATATGGGAATTTCCCCGGAAATACTCCATGGTGCTTACTTCCTGAATGCACTCCTCCACCAGATTTTCAAAATAACCGCGGACAGATTTTTCATCACCGGATTCTGAGCGCACACTGTCCAGCTCCCCTTTACTGGCGGGGATTGTGATTATCTTAATTGCCGAGTAAAAAGAACGTCCCTTCTCAGTTCTCTGAGCTTTATACACTCTTCCAAAAGAGCCTTCCCCGATCTTGCTTACGATCTTCCATTCCGGCCACGGGGAAATTGGCAGTTCCTTGTCCATCGCAATCCCTCCTCTCTCAGAAAATCCCTGCTTATAAACAGAAATCTCCCTCCGGATTTCCGGGGGGAGATTTATTTATATTAGCAAGGTATATCGACTTATTCTTCTACCGGTGCAGTTTCCTCTGCTGTCTCTTCAACAGCAATGGTCTCTTCCTCCGGAGCAGTCTCAGTCTTCTCTTCCTCTACGGAAATTTCCTCTGTATCCTCAGGCTCCTCGGAAGCTGTTTTTACCTCCGGCATTCCTGTGTCAAGACTGATCTCACTGTAACGCTTCATACCTGTACCTGCAGGAATCAGCTTACCGATGATAACGTTCTCTTTCAGACCGATCAGCGGATCGATCTTACCTTTGATAGCAGCCTCTGTCAGGACTTTTGTTGTTTCCTGGAAGGATGCTGCTGACAGGAAGGAGTTTGTAGCAAGGGATGCTTTGGTAATACCAAGCATAACCTGTTTTCCCTCTGCCGGCTGTTTGCCCTCTGCCTCAAGTTTCTCGTTAACTTCCTCAACATCAAGGACATCAACAAGTGTTCCTGGCAGGAACTCTGTATCTCCGTTATCCTCGATACGGATCTTCTTCAGCATCTGATGAACGATAACCTCGATATGCTTATCGTTGATCTCAACACCCTGCAGACGATATACACGCTGAACCTCACGGATCATGTAATCCTGAACTGCACGCACACCCTTGATTCTCAGGATATCATGCGGATTTACACTACCTTCTGTCAGCTCATCGCCGGCCTCAAGAACCTGTCCATCAAGGACTTTGATACGAGAACCGTATGGGATCAGGTAAGTCTTGGAATCGCCTGTCTCCGGATCGTTTACGATGATCTCACGTTTCTTCTTAGTGTCGTTGATCGTGGCAACACCTGGGATCTCTGTGATGATCGCAAGACCCTTCGGCTTTCTTGCCTCGAAAAGCTCCTCGACACGAGGAAGACCCTGTGTGATATCTCCACCGGCAACACCACCGGTATGGAAAGTACGCATGGTCAGCTGTGTACCTGGCTCACCGATAGACTGTGCTGCGATGATACCAACAGACTCACCAACCTGTACCGGCTCACCGGTAGCCATGTTCGCACCATAACATTTTGCGCAGACACCAACCTTGCACTTACAGGAAAGGATGGTACGGATCTTCAGTTTGTCGATCGGTCCGCCTGTCTGGTTGCTTACGCCCTCTTTCATGATACGGGCTGCACGCTTCGGTGTGATCATGTGGTTTGCTTTAACAAGGATTTCTCCGTCTTTATTCTTAACTGTCTCACAGGAGAAACGTCCTGTGATACGCTCCTGAAGGCTCTCGATCTCTTCTTTTCCGTCCATGAATCCACTAACTTCCATACCGGAGATCTCTGCTCTGTTCTCACAGCAGTCTGCCTCATGAACGATCAGCTCCTGGGATACGTCAACAAGTCGTCTTGTCAGGTATCCGGAATCGGCTGTACGAAGAGCGGTGTCGGAAAGACCTTTACGGGCTCCATGAGCGGACATGAAGTACTCCAGTACATCAAGACCTTCACGGAAGTTTGACTTGATCGGGAGCTCGATTGTATGACCGGTTGTATCAGCCATCAGTCCTCGCATTCCGGCAAGCTGTTTGATCTGCTTATCGGAACCACGGGCTCCGGAGTCAGCCATCATGAAGATGTTGTTGTACTTATCAAGACCGGTAAGAAGTGCTTTTGTAAGCTCATCATCCGTCTTCTTCCAGGTATCAACAACCTCTTTGTAACGCTCTTCCTCTGTGATAAGACCACGTTTGTAGTTCTTTGTAATACGGTCAACAGTATCCTGAGCCTGCTTGATCATCTCCGGCTTCTGCGGCGGCACGGTCATATCGGAAATAGATACGGTCATGGCTGCACGTGTGGAGTATTTGTAACCCATAGACTTAACGGAGTCAAGTACCTCGGCTGTCTTTGTTGCACCGTGAGTATTAATAACCTTTTCAAGGATCTGCTTCAGCTGTTTCTTACCTACAAGGAAATCAACCTCAAGAAGCAGTTCGTTTCCAGGTACGCTTCTGTCCACAAATCCAAGGTCCTGCGGAAGGATCTCGTTGAACAGGAAACGTCCCAGTGTGGACTGAACATTGCCGCTTAAAACAGTTCCGTCCGGCATTGTCTTATGACAATGGACAATGATCTTTGTCTGGAGTGTGATGACCTTGTTCTCGTATGCAAGAATTGCCTCGTTGACACTCTTGAAGAACTTGCCTTCACCCTTATTTCCAGGTCTCTCCTGAGTCAGGTAGTAGATACCAAGGACCATATCCTGTGAAGGAACGGCTACAGGACCACCATCTGACGGTTTCAGAAGGTTGTTCGGTGATAACAGAAGGAAACGGCACTCTGCCTGTGCTTCCTGGGAAAGCGGAAGATGTACAGCCATCTGGTCACCATCGAAGTCAGCGTTGAACGCGGTACAAACAAGCGGATGAAGCTTGATCGCCTTACCTTCTACAAGGATCGGCTCGAATGCCTGGATACCCAGACGATGCAGTGTAGGTGCACGGTTCAGCATAACCGGATGCTCCTTAATGACGTCCTCAAGGACATCCCATACTGCCGGCTCAAGCTTCTCTACCATTTTCTTGGCATTTTTGATGTTGTGGGAAGTTCCGTTGGCAACAAGCTCTTTCATAACGAAAGGTTTGAACAGCTCGATAGCCATCTCCTTCGGAAGACCACACTGATAGATCTTCAGCTCCGGTCCTACGACGATTACAGAACGTCCGGAATAGTCAACTCGTTTACCGAGAAGGTTCTGACGGAAACGTCCGGATTTACCCTTCAGCATATCGGAAAGGGATTTCAGAGCTCTGTTTCCAGGGCCTGTTACAGGACGTCCACGGCGTCCGTTATCGATCAGGGCATCTACAGCCTCCTGCAGCATACGCTTCTCGTTGCGGACAATGATATCCGGAGCACCAAGCTCCAGAAGTCTTTTCAGACGGTTGTTTCTGTTGATGATCCTTCTGTAAAGATCATTCAGGTCAGATGTTGCAAAACGTCCTCCGTCCAGCTGTACCATAGGACGAAGATCCGGCGGGATAACCGGGATAACGGTCATGATCATCCACTCAGGACGGTTGCCGGACTCACGGAAGGACTCCACAACCTCAAGACGTTTGATGATCCTTGCACGTTTCTGGCCTGTTGCGTCCACAAGCTCTGCCTTCAGTTCTTCAGAATCTTTTTCAAGATCGATAGCCTGAAGGAGCTCCATGATGGACTCGGCACCCATACCTACACGGAATCCTTCTCCGTAAGACTCACGTGCTTCCTGGTACTCACGCTCGGTGAGTACCTGTTTGTACATAAGTCCGGAATCTGCAGGATCCAGAACGATATAGTTAGCAAAGTAAAGCACTTTCTCCAGTGTTCTCGGAGAAATATCAAGGATCAGACCCATACGGGACGGAATTCCTTTAAAGTACCAGATATGAGACACCGGAGCTGCAAGCTCGATGTGTCCCATACGCTCTCTACGAACGGCAGATTTGGTTACTTCAACACCGCATCTGTCGCAGACAACGCCTTTATAGCGAATTTTTTTGTACTTTCCACAGTGGCACTCCCAGTCCTTGCTCGGTCCGAAAATCCTTTCACAGAAAAGACCATCCTTCTCAGGCTTCAAGGTTCTGTAGTTGATCGTTTCAGGTTTTAAAACCTCACCGTGTGACCACTCTCTGATCTTCTCAGGGGACGCCAGTCCGATCTTGATGGCATCGAAAGTCATTGGCTGATATGTTTCATTGGCGTTGGTTGTTTCTGCCATGTATTCTTTCCCCTTTCTTATTCCTCATCATCAAAGGACTCTTCAAACTCGATCATATCATCTTCGTCTTCCATGTCCTCATCTTCTTCTACATTGACAAGCTCTTCTCCGCTGAACTCCTGCTTGGTGTAGCCGTGTTTACCGAAGGACTCCTCATCTCTGCGTCCTCTGGAATCGCCCTCGATGACATGACGAAGATCAGTATCTCCGTAATCAGAGGTTTCCATAATGTGTACCTCTGATCCGTCCTCGCTGAGCACACGTACATCCAGACCAAGAGACTGAAGCTCTTTAAGAAGTACCTTAAAGGACTCAGGAATACCTGGCTCAGGAATGTTGTCACCTTTGATGATCGCCTCATAGGTCTTAACACGTCCAATCACATCATCAGACTTCACTGTCAGGATCTCCTGCAGTGTGTAGGAAGCACCATATGCCTCCAGTGCCCAAACCTCCATCTCTCCGAAACGCTGTCCACCGAACTGAGCTTTACCACCCAGAGGCTGCTGTGTTACCAGGGAGTATGGACCTGTGGAACGTGCATGGATCTTATCATCTACCAGATGATGCAGCTTCAGGTAGTGCATGTGACCGATCGTTACAGGGCTGTCGAAGTACTCGCCTGTTCGTCCGTCACGAAGTCTTACCTTACCGTCTCTGGAGATCGGAACGCCCTTCCAGAGTGCTCTGTGAGCTTTATTCTCATCGAGATACTGCATAACATCCGGTGCAAGGATGTCTTTATATTTCTCACGGAATTCCTCAAAGTCTTCCGTATTAACGTAATCGTTGGCAAGCTCCAGAGTATCCTGGATATCAACCTCGTTTGCGCCATCGAATACAGGTGTTGCAATATTGAAGCCAAGTGCTTTGGCAGCAAGGCTCAAGTGGATCTCCAGGACCTGTCCGATGTTCATTCGGGAAGGTACACCCAGAGGATTCAGTACGATATCAAGAGGACGTCCGTTTGGAAGGAATGGCATATCCTCAACCGGAAGTACACGGGAAACGACACCCTTGTTACCATGACGACCAGCCATCTTATCACCAACGGAGATCTTTCTCTTCTGTGCAATATAAATACGTACTGCCTGATTTACTCCAGGGCTCAGCTCATCGCCGTTCTCTCTTGTAAATACCTTGGCATCTACGATAATACCATACTCACCGTGCGGTACCTTAAGGGAAGTATCACGTACCTCTCTTGCCTTCTCACCGAAGATAGCACGAAGGAGACGCTCCTCAGCAGTAAGCTCAGTCTCTCCCTTAGGAGTAACCTTACCGACAAGGATATCACCGGCACGTACCTCAGCACCGATACGGATGATACCGCGCTCATCCAGATCCTTCAGAGCGTCATCGCCGACACCCGGAACGTCACGTGTGATCTCTTCCGGTCCCAGCTTGGTATCACGGGATTCTGCCTCATATTCCTCAATATGGACAGATGTATAAACATCATTCTGTACCAGTTTCTCACTAAGAAGAACAGCATCCTCGTAGTTATAACCCTCCCAAGTCATAAATCCGATCAGCGGGTTCTTACCAAGTGCAAGCTCACCATTGGATGTAGACGGGCCATCCGCGATAACCTGTCCTGCCTCAACATGCTCACCCTGGAACACGATTGGTCTCTGGTTGTAGCAGTTGCTCTGGTTGCTTCGCATGAATTTAGTCAGATGATAATCATCTTTTGTTCCGTCATCATTCTTGATAGAGATATCTGTAGATGTGGAACGAAGTACTGTACCTGCTTTTCTTGCAACAACGCATACACCGGAGTCAACAGCTGTCTTGGTCTCCATACCTGTACCAACAACCGGAGCCTCTGTTGTAAGAAGCGGAACGGCCTGACGCTGCATGTTGGATCCCATCAGCGCACGGTTCGCATCATCGTTCTGCAGGAACGGGATCAGGGCTGTAGCAACGGAGAATACCATTCGCGGAGATACATCCATGTAATCGAACATGTGCTGCTCGTACTCCTGTGTCTCCTCGCGGTAACGACCGGAAACGTTCTTATGAATGAAGTGTCCCTCTTCATCCAGCGGCTCATTCGCCTGTGCTACATGGTAATTATCTTCCTCATCCGCTGTCATGTATACAACCTCATCGGTTACACGCGGGTTGGAAGGATCTGTTTTGTCGATCTTTCTGTACGGAGCCTCTACGAAGCCGTACTGATTGATCCTTGCATAGGATGCAAGGGAGTTGATAAGACCGATGTTCGGTCCCTCAGGAGTCTCGATCGGGCACATTCTTCCATAGTGGGAATAATGTACGTCTCGAACCTCGAATCCGGCTCTGTCTCGTGACAGACCGCCAGGTCCCAGTGCGGAAAGTCTTCTCTTGTGAGTCAGCTCTCCAAGCGGGTTGTTCTGATCCATGAACTGTGACAGCTGGGATGATCCGAAGAACTCTTTTACTGCTGCAGTTACAGGTTTGATATTGATCAGGGACTGCGGAGAAATACTCTCTGTGTCCTGTGTTGTCATTCTCTCACGTACCACACGCTCAAGTCTGGAAAGACCGATGCGGTACTGATTCTGAAGCAGCTCACCGACAGCACGGATACGACGGTTGCCCAGGTGGTCGATATCATCATCGTTACCAAGGCCATACTCCAGATGCATATTGTAGTTAATGGACGCAAGGATATCTTCCTTGGTGATGTGTTTCGGGATCAGGTCGTGGATATCACGTTTGATCGCATCACATCTGTCCTCAAATGTGTCATTTTCTTCCAGAATTTTTTCGAGCACCGGGTAGTATACTAATTCTGTAACACCCAGGGACTTCGGATCCTCAAGCTCCGGCAGATAGTGACGGATATCAACCATAAGGCTGGAAAGGACTTTGATCTCTCTCTCCTCACCCTGGATCCATACGTACGGAACTGCGGAATTCTGTAATGTATCAGCAAGCTCTTTTGTAACAAGTGTCTCAGCCTCAGCAAGGATCTCACCTGTTGTTGTATCTACAACATCCTGGGAAAGCTTGTGGCCTACGATACGTTTATTGAAATGAAGCTTCTTATTAAATTTATAACGTCCGACTTTGGCAAGGTCATATCTTCTCGGATCGAAGAACATTGCCATGATCAGGCTCTCTGCGCTCTCTACTGCAAGCGGCTCGCCCGGACGGATCTTCTTATACAGCTCAAGGAGACCTTCCTGATAGTTTGTGGAGGTATCCTTTGTAAAGCTGGCAAGGATCTTTGGCTCTTCACCAAACAGATCGATGATCTCAGCATTGGTTCCAATGCCCAGTGCACGGATCAGAACAGTGATCGGAACCTTTCTTGTTCTGTCTACACGTACATAAAATACATCATTTGAATCTGTCTCGTACTCCAGCCATGCACCTCTGTTCGGAATTACAGTACTGGAAAACAGTCTCTTACCAAGCTTATCATGAGCGATCGCGTAGTAGATTCCAGGGGAACGTACTAACTGGCTGACAATAACACGCTCAGCACCATTGATAACAAAGGTACCCGTAGCTGTCATCAGCGGTAAATCTCCCATGAAAATCTCGTGTTCGTTGATCTCTTCTGTTTCCTTATTGATCAGCCTTACTCGAACCTTCAAAGGTGCGGCATAAGTCACGTCACGTTCTTTACACTGCTCGATGGAATATTTTGCATCTTTTTCATCGTATGTGAAATCGATGAATTCCAGACTGAGCTTTCCGCCGTAATCTGCGATCGGAGAAATATCATCAAATACTTCTTTTAAACCTTCGTCAAGAAACCACTGGTAGGAATCTTTCTGAACTTCGATCAGGTTTGGCATTTCCAGGACTTCTTTTTGTCTCTGGTAGCTCATACGCATGCTTTTTCCAGTTTTTACAGAACGAATTCTGTTTTTTTCCATTGACGTTTCACCCCTGTTTTTTTATTATTTATTACAACATGATCCCGCCTGACCTTTAGGCAGGCATATCTAGCCATAATATAGCATCCTCCACTTTAACATAAGAAAAAAAGTGTGTCAAGCACTTTTTTTGATTTTTTTACATTTTTCAAAAAAAAGATTCTGTTCCTTCTATACATACGATGTATGGATATCCGGAACAGAATCTTTTTTTTATCACACATACTTACTTCACAACAGTATTTACTGTTACTGTATTTCCGTATTTATCTTTTGAGACAAGTTTCAGAGCAGTATTCTTTTTTTGCTTCTTTATTTTAATAACGTACTGTTTCTTTTTATTTACGAATGATACACCCAGCTTTGTCTGTTTTCCGGAACGCTGCACATATGCAATAACTGTCTGGCTGCCTGATGCAGTTCCGCTTATAGCTGTACTTCTTGATGTAACAGTTCTGCATGAAGGACGGTTGATGCAGGTCCATCCTTTGCAGCTTTTTACATATACCGCCTGAACCTTTCCGTTTTCACAAAATGTATTCTTTTTCATGACCGGTATTACAGATGCATATGCATAAACACCATTCCCCCTATTTTTCTCCGCACGGTTTCCTGATACTTCGGATACTTTTGATTTCCAGAGCAAAATACCACTTTTTGCATTTGATGTCACACGATTGCTTTTTACCCTGACTCCGCCGGCCACATACTCAATTTTCACGCCATGATTTTTGTTGGATAAACAGATATTACCAAGAACATTATTGTTCTTTCCTGCATTTACACGTATTCCCGAGCCGGCCGCTGATTTAACAGTATTCTTCTGTGCAGTGGATGAAGTATTTACAGATTGCAGATAAATTCCATCTCCGCCTGCTCCGGAAACAGTATTCTGCTCTACAAGATTTCTCTGTTCTGATCCTGCTGCATAGACAGAACCGGAGAGATAAATTCCCGTATTTGCAGTTCCGGACACTGTATTCCTGCTGATAACGCTTCCTCTGGAATCCTGGGCATAAATCCCAAAATTGGAATATGAAGAAGTTTTTTTCATTGTTACCTGATTATCTGTTACGGTATCTGTGTCAGTAAGAGACATGCTGATTCCGTTTCCATATCCGCTGATCTGATTATCTTCTACAGTCACACCTTTCACCGGATATATCTTTTTAGGGAGCACAGCTCCATCTTTTTTCATATTATAGCCTGAAACTTTTATACCACTGCAGATCCATGCAATTCCACCAATGCTGGTAGTTCTGGCAAGACTGATGTAGTTTCCTGCAACACGAAGATTCCTGTTTTTCAGCATGTCCGGCCCATCATCATAGCCTGGCGTCTGGTGTGTATTGCTGCTCACAGAAGAAATGTCCACTCCATTTCCCACATTTACCATGGTATTATTTTCTGCTGTAGAATCTTCATAATTCATAAACCTTATACAGCGTTTTTTTACATTATGGAAAGTATTATTCGTAACTGTGATCCTTTTATATGTTTTTCCGGACATCATACTGTGCGTTCCCAGCCCTGTAAAGACATCTTCGAACACATTTCCATCGATCACAAAATCTTCACAGGTCGTTCCATCATAAGGTCTGTACTGCGGAAAAACATTGCTCTCATCTGTACAGCAGTCGATCTGAATACATTCCTGTCCGCCTTCCACATAATTCTTATAATAGCCACTGAATGTACAGCCTGTGATCTTGGCATTTTTCACTCCGCCAAATTCCAGAAAATGAGATTTCAGATTATTAAGAAATGTAGCATTTTTAATCGTAACATTCGTAGCATGTCCAATGCAAAATCCCACAAATCCGCCTGGTGCATCCTTATTTTCCACACACTGATAATTGTAGTCCCAGGTTCCTCCATCGATCACAATGTTGCGATATCCATCATATCCGCCTTCTGAATCTTTGGTATTTCCAAGACGGAGGATCAGATGTTTGGTGGTAGACGTTTTTGTAATATTAGCGTCTCTTGCATATAAGTACATATTACTGTACATGCAAAGTGTACCTGTCAGTTCATAATTTCCCGGTGGAATTATGATCTTGCAGGGATTTTCATCTGTGGCCTGATCTTTCAGTTCAAGAAACAGTGTGTTCAAGGGTGCTGTGATATCCTGTCCTTCCTCAACTTCCAGAGTCACAGTCTGATAAGTTCCAAGTTCTCCATCTGAAGCATCTCCTGCGGAAAAATCCCCAGCAGCATTGGCATCATCTGTAAAATCAGCCTGTGCCTGACCTGCGCCTTCATCAGCTTTATTATTATCCGGCTCTGCGACGTTTTCTACATTACCGTTTTCCTTCTGAAGCTGAAGTTCTTCGGAACCGTTATCGCCGTTCTCCGTTCCTTCGGAAAAATCTGCCGGCAATTCTCCGCTGATACTGCCATCTGCTGTCTGAATATCCTCACTGCCAGCTTCCGTTGCTGCATTGTCAGAAATATTCTTATTTGTGTCAAAGTCTCCATCTGTGCTTCCATCTGAAAATGTGTCTTCAGTTGAATTTTCCGATATTTCCTCATCCCCCGGTGCCTCTGATACATCCACTGCTTCTACAGCACCTGACTCTATTTTTGTCCAGGATGCCTGTGATGCAGGAACCACACTGCCATCGTTATCCAGCACAAGCGGATCCAGATCCTGTTCCGGCATATTTTCCTCTTCTTCAAGCTCCTCCTGCTGCTGCATTGCAGCTTCCTGAGCCCGAAGTTCATCCAGAGGATTTTTCACGTTTACAGTTATATTTTTTACATTTTTTCCGACAGACACTGTCTTGGCTGCCGTCGGAAAAGAAACTCCTGTGATTCCCAACGCAGCAGCAAGGATACAGGCCATTATTTTTCGTTTCATATTCCATCCACCCTTTCCTATCTCCTTTATTATCCTTTCTTTTTCTTCAAAAAGCAAGATTTACCCTGGATTTTTCACTAAAAAAGGCTGCTGTGCCGCCGGTAAACCGGCAGGCACAACAGCCTTTAAAACTTCTGATCTGATCGGATTATTTAAGTGTAACCTTAGCTCCCTCAGCCTCAAGTTTAGTTTTGATATCCTCAGCCTCAGCTTTGGATGCGCCCTCTTTAACAACCTTCGGAGCACCATCAACGATAGCTTTAGCCTCTTTAAGTCCAAGACCTGTAACCTCACGAACAACTTTGATAACTTTAACTTTGTTAGCGCCAACCTCTGTAAGCTCTACGTCAAACTCATCTTTCTCCTCAGCTGCCTCGCCTGCTGCACCTGCTGCTGCTACAACAACACCTGCTGCTGCGGAAACGCCGAACTCTTCCTCACAAGCTTTTACAAGGTCATTTAACTCTAATACAGATAATTCTTTGATTGCTGCAATAAATTCTTCTGTTGTTAATTTTGCCATTTTAATTTCCCTCCATTTATAAATTTTAATTAATAATCATGCGGTCGTTATGCCGCCAATTGCACGTTGCTGGGATTACTCAGCAGCTGCTGCGTCAGCTCCGCCGTTCTGCTCTGCGATCTGATTAAGCACACGAGCGAAGTTTGCGATCGGAGACTGCATGCTTCCAAGCAGTTTTCCAAGAAGTTCCTCTCTTGAAGGAATTGTGGACAGTGCCTGAATTCCGGCCTGATCATTGTAGTTACCTTCAACTACACCTGCGATCAGCTCCAGTGCCGGGAACTGTTTTGCATATTTAGCAAGGATTCTTGCCGGAGCAGTTGCGTCTGTCTCGGAGATAGCGATCGCATTTGTGCCATGTAAATGATCACTAAGGCTCTCAAATGCTGTACCCTCGAATGCACGACGCATCATGGTATTTTTGTATACCTTGTACTGAACACCAGCTTCTCTTAACTCTTTACGAAGAATTGTATCCTGCTCAACTGTAAGACCGCTGTAGTTTACAAGTACAACAGACTGTGCGTCTTTAATGCTGTTAGAGATCTCTTCTACGATTGGTTGTTTCAGTTCTACTTTTGCCATGAAATGGTACACCTCCTTATAGATTTTGTATACCGCCGTCGCAATAAGTCAATCTGTTTTAAAAAAAGACCTTACTGCTTCGCAATAAGGCCTTGTGTAATCTTAACTCAGAATACTTGGACCTCGGTAGGCGTTTTGATCCTTATGCCTTACGGCACCTACTGTCTTCGGCAGCGTTCTTAGGTACAATACCATAACAGTGCCGGGTGTGTCAAGTATTTTTTAAGATTTTTTCAAAATTATTTAGTACCAAAAATTCTGTCACCGGCATCACCAAGTCCCGGGCAGATATAAGCGTTCTCATTGAGCTCTCTATCAAGGGAACCGCAGTAGATCTGTACATCCGGATGTGCCTCATGGAGACGTTTCAGTCCCTCAGGAGCTGCGATGATGCACATAAACTTGATATTCTTTCCGCCCTGTTTCTTAACAAAATCAATGGCAGCTTCGGCAGAACCGCCGGTTGCAAGCATCGGATCAACGATCACTGAAATACGCTCGTCAATAGATTCAGGAAGCTTACAGTAATACTCATGGGGCTCATGTGTTACCGGATCACGGTAAAGTCCCACATGTCCGACCTTTGCAGACGGTACCAGTGTGAGAATGCTGTTTACCATTCCAAGTCCTGCACGGAGGACCGGGATCACTGCCAGCTTCTTACCTGAGATCATCGGTGTCTTACAGGTTTCTATCGGTGTCTCGATTTCCACTTCCTCTGTAGGAAGATCACGAAGCGCCTCATATCCCATCAGGATTCCGATTTCCTCCACCAGTTTACGGAACTCGTTTGTTCCTGTATTTTTATCACGGAGCATTGAAATTTTGTGTTTGATCAGCGGGTGATCCATAATATAAACATTTTTCATTTTTTCCATCGTGATTTCCTCTCTTTGTCTGTGTTTTTTGTAAAGCGAAACTTCTCATTCCACTCTGCTTCATACACCGGAATGCAAGCCTTTCGCTTTTCTGTATTCATCTTTCTACATTATAATATATATGACACTTTTTCAAAAGGGGGAAAAACTATTTTCCCTGGCGTTCCAGAACCTGATCAATAGCATAGGCCACACCAAATTCATTGTTGTTCTTTGTGATGTATTTTGCTGCTCTTTTAATCTCCGGAACTGCGTTTTCCATTGCAACAGTTGCGCCGAAATCCATGGAAATCATGGAATAATCATTAAGGCTGTCACCAAGGACCATCACCTCATCCATGGTATAACCCAGAGACTCGATATATTCTTTCAGCACCGGGCCTTTCTGCGCCTCTACTGCTGTAATCTCCTGATTATATATAAAGGAAGAAGCCACTGCAACGGCTAGATTTTCTTTCAGCTCATCGCTGAGTTTCTCCAGCTGCTCCACATCTGCCGCAAAAATGAAGATCTTATATATCGGCGCACCGCTGCTCTCCAGGGAACGGATATCGGAAATCCCTTTCGTGTTTCCGGCGATTCTGCGGTACTGCGGGGATTTCCGTACAATCTCCTCGCTGGTATCTATGTCCATATTGAAAAGACGGATCTGCTGAATGATCCCGTCTTCAATTTCCTTCTTTGTTCCAATACGGTAATCATAGCGATCCGTAAAAAATGCTACAGATACCGGGTATTTTTTTGCCGTATTGTAGACCTCCTCACACAGCTCAATAGAGATCGGTGTACTCTTTACAACCTCCTGCTGCGGATTCCGTACTTCAGCACCGCTGCTCACCACATAATCACAGGTCAGCTCTGTTCCCTTCAGTTCCTCCATGGCACCGGGGAAATTCCGGCCGGTGGCAACCATAAAGCGGATTCCCGCATCGCAGGCACGCCTGACCGCCGCAAGGGTTTCCGGTGCGATTCTATGGTCATCACCAAGAAGTGTGCCATCCATATCACTTGCAATTACTTTTATCATGAAAAATTTCTCCTTTTATCTGTAAAAATTCCGGTCAATCATTCGGATCCATAGCAAATATGTCCTTTTTTCGGAGAAATTATATCTTATATTATTGCAAAATACAATGATTTTTGCGACAGGCATATGCCTTTCTGATTTCAGAAATACATGGTATAATGAGATTTCATAAATCTGTCCGATGTCGGTCAAGCGTATATCCGCAATCCGCGTCGCTGCTTGATCCGGTTAAGTGAATAACCCCATCCACATGTACTACATAGATTTGCATCAAATAAATGCTCTTCAGTTAAGTCAGTCAATCAGAAAACAGGAGAATATTATGTCAACTTATTTTTTTCATTCCAAAAGAAGCCGCTCGCATTCCCGTTTCTTCTATTTAATATTGTGCACAGTTCTTGTCTGTCCAATGCTCCTTTTCACAGGCTGCCAGAATACCACTGGCACCAGCACTGCCACCGAGAAGGAGCCTATCAGCATCAGCAGCATCAAATTGAACACAGCCATACAGATCACCATTTACGATTCCCAGGATAAGTCCCTCCTGGATGACTGTCTGGCACTGTGCGATAGGTATGAGCTGATCTTCAGCCGGACAAATGAGAACAGCGAGCTTTATAAATTAAATCACCGGATATCAGATTCCGTTGTATCAAATCAAACCATTGAAACTCAGACCACTCCCTACCAGGTCAATGGCACCACAAACACCTGGCATATATCCGAATACCTTGCTGCTCTGCTTTCCGAAGGACTCGATATCACCAGGGAATCCGACGGTGCCTTTGACATCGCCATTGCGCCTTTGACCTCTCTCTGGGATTTCACAGCAGAAGATCCGAAGGTTCCGGATGATGCAGATATTCAGAAAGTTCTCCCCCTGTGCAGCTCCGACGGCGTCACCATTGACGGGCAGGATATCACACTTCCCTCTGATGACATCCAGTTCGATGTAGGCGCCATTGCCAAAGGCTATATTGCAGACCGCCTGAAAGATTTTCTGGTAAAAAAAGGCGTAAACAGTGCTATCATCAACCTTGGCGGCAATGTCCTCTGCATCGGCTCGAAGCCTGACGGCACTCCCTTCAAAGTAGGCATCCAGAAGCCCTTTGCAGATCGCAACGAAACCGAAGCCGTTATGGATATCACCGGAAAATCTGTTGTATCCTCCGGAATTTATGAGAGGTGCTTTAAGCAGGGCGGTAAATTATATCATCATATCCTGAATCCCCAAACCGGCTATCCTTATGATAACGGCCTGATTTCTGTGACGATCATCTCCGACCAGTCTGTGGACGGCGATGCCTTAAGCACCACCTGTTTCGCCCTTGGTCTGGAGGACGGACTGAAATTTGCGGAGAAAAAAGGAGTGCAGGCCGTTTTTATCACAGAAGATTATAAACTGCATTATACGGACGGATTCCAGGATGAGATCAATGTCACTGATGTGGAATCCTGAACCATGAAATCTTTTTCAGTAACAACCAAAAACCTTACGGATAGACCATATTTGTCACATAAGTCTGCGGATAATCTTTCAGAAGATTTGCCATTGCTGTCTGTGTCTGTGTCGTTGAAAATGGCTAAGATGGACCGTTCCACAGACATTCATAATCTGCTCCCAAGCTTCTTCATATTCCTTATCCGGAAGTTCAAAACACCATGGGATAAATCCGAGCAAACAGTGATCTTCTGGAAGCAGATAATGCCGAAGATGGCCTGAAGATCATTCTCAAAGAGCATCCTGACATTATTATCACAGATATGAAAATGCCCGTCATGGACGGAATACAGCTCTAAAAAAAGCCGGAAGAACTTCACATCGACAGCAAAATCAGTGTGATCAGCGGATTCAGCGATTTCAAATATACAAGACTTGCGATCCAGGCTGGTGTTATTGATTACATACTGAAGCCTGTTGATCCCCAGAATTTGAACAATGCGCTTTCAGCCACAATTTCTCAGTTGGAAAGTGAAGCAGGCAAAACTGGGACTTCCGATTCTGCTTCATCACCCGAACCCTGCTCTGCATTCACCAGTAGGGTAATCAGTGATGTTTTTGATTATATCAATGCACATTATCTGGAAAATATCTCCCTGGCCGATATTGCAGAATCTTTTTTCTAAGTAAGGAGCATCTGTCCAGATTGTTTTAAAAAAACGTCAGAATCTTTTTTCCTATGCTATGCAGTTAAAGCTCACCGAGGTGAAACGGCTTCTGCAGTCTACGGATATAACTCTCGACGACATTGCCTGGCATCTTGGTTTCAGCAATGGAAATTACTTCAGCAAGGTTTTTAAAAAGAACTGTCAGATGTTTCCCAGTGAATACCTGAACGTACAGCTATAGTTCTTCAGAAAACTTTTCTCCGATAAAAAGTAGCTGTAACTGAGCGTATTCGTTCAGTTACAGCCACTTTATTCAATATTATTATATTCAGTTATTGATCATATCCGGCCAGGAAAGAATCTCTGCAGAAATCTTCTCTTCATAATCTCCGTCAATGTCCTCACTTCTTCCAGCCGCATAAATATTGGTCTCGGCACCCCAACCGTTGTCCTCGTATTCCCATACATGGAATTTCAGTCCACGGAACATGAAATCCAGACTTCCGCAACCATCTTCCTCTGTGTATTCGAATTTGATATTTTTTTTGTTCAGAGCATCCTGTACTTTCTGTAAACGCATATAATATCGCTCCTTCCACGCCGAAAATCTTCCTTTATACACAAAGTATAACATGTTGTGATTTTTGGTACAAGTCAAGGATGAAAGTGCCTGTGAGCTGCAGATAGCTCAGGCCCAGTAGAGTCTCATTCCAAACTCATGGCTCATACGGTCCGGATGCCCATCAACTCTTGAAAGCAAAGTACAGATATCCTGATAGGTATTCTTTGCCATACATTTACCGCTATTATCAGAAAGAATTAGTGTAAGGTTCCACTTCTTGCCTTTTCCGTATTCTTTCTCAAAGGTTTTTACCATGACACGGCTGTCTGCCGGAACTTCTGCTTTAACACTTCCCTTTTCCACCAGTTCTCCGTTCAATGTTTCTGTAATGATCCATGTAAGTTCACACTCTCCCAGAGCTCCATCTGTATCATTTACAATATACAGACTGTCCAGATGGTCTTTGTGCTTTGCAAAAACACCCACTGGTGCGTTGCTTTCCAGTATAGCCTGAAGACCCTTTTTGGGAATTCCCCACCAGTCATATAAACCGTAGAAGCTCTGAGGACACAGGTCGATAAACATAAACTGTACATATCCTGAGCAAGGTTCATATTTCTGGATCCTGTAATGCTCTGTATAATATTTCAGAAGCTTATACTGATATTCCTGGATCTTCGGGATATCATCCACCAGTTTTTCCAGACGATGATATACCGCCGGAACAGTTTTCAGATTTTCACTGCTGCCCGGTGCATCAAATCCGTACTCTGTATTCAGCTTTTCTGTCTGCTCATAAATATCTGCATATTCTCCACCGCTTAAAGAACCCAGATAATTGTGGCTGTCCCCGCTAAGCGGATCATCTTCGCAGAAAGAACCCTTGATGATCGGTCTGCCCGGATCCATCTTCTGTACCTCCCTATACAGAGCAGGTCCCGGATTTTCCTCCATAAATCTCCTTCTCACATTTCCATCCGGATCAACACATCCCGGTTCATTCATAATGATCCAGCAGATCAGAGACGGATGATGCTTCAGAAGTTTCACATTTTCTCTGTAAACATCTGCAAATCTCTGCGCCCATTCATCTGTTGAAGGATGCGTCCAATTGTACTCCGAATCCTGAAGAACTGCAATTCCCAGCTCGTCACACAGATCATAAAAAACTTCCTGCTCTGTGTGGACATGTACTCGTACCAGGTTAAAACCTGCCGCCTTTACATTAAGAAGATCTCTCAGGTACCGTTCCCTTGTCATTGCGGAAATATAACAATCCGGAAAATAAGAGGTTCCTCTTATATACAGTTTCCTGTTATTAAGCCAGAATCTTGTTATTTTTTCATTACGCTCAATCTGAATGTCCCGGAAAGCAAAATTCGTTGTTCTGCTGCTCAGTATGTCTTTTCCCCTGCTTAACGTAAGTTCTGCCTGATACATCCAGGGATAACCATGATCCCATGTGGACCACAGTCTGACATCTTCCACTTTAAGCTCACATTTAAAGCCTGTCTCTGCTTTCTCTGCCATTATCTGAACAGTTTTTTCTGCCTTTATAAGACCGGACTCTTTTTCCCGGATCTTTACATTAAAATCATATGTCTCCCCGGATTTCAGACCTCGCGCTTCAGTTTCCACATATACGTCTGCTTTCTTTCCATCTGGATCCAGTTCATACTTCAGATCTGTCTGATCTTCCAGAACACCTTCTTCTGTCAGGATCAGCTCCACTTTTCCGTAGATTCCTACAGGATTTACATCTCTCTGGATAAATGTATCAGAATGTTCGTAGGTACCTTTTACCATATTTCTTTTTACCAGGGTGGTTCTGGAATCCTGTGCATCCAGCTCCACCTCATCATCCCATGGAGAACTTACCTTTACAATGAGATAATTTTTCTTTCCAAAAACAAGCTTATCTTTTACATTAAAGGAAAATGGAGCGGAATATCCTTCATGCTCTCCAAGAAATTCTCCGTTAAGCCATACTTTTCCATAATAATCCACATTGGTAAATTTAAGGACAGCATCCGTAACTTTCTGATCCGGAACTTCAAACTCTGTTTTGTACCACCAGGGTGCCTGATTGAAATATCTCAGTTCACGCCCGAAATATGGCTGTCTGGCATAGATAAGCTGCAGATGTTTCAGTTCCTCCAGTTCCTCCCATTCAGACACCTGGGAACCTACGGAAGTATCTGCTTCCCTGGCAGCATAAAGCCCGATCTTTTCCCCTGTATCATGAACATCCTGCAAAATTTTCCATCCTTGTTTCAATTCAATCCTTGTTTCCATTTCAGCCTCCTAACTCTTGACCGCACCTGCAGCCATACCTTCGATTATGTTCCTGTTAAGAATAAAATACACGATCAGTGTAGGCAAGATCGATATTACGATCGCCGCAAATGTACTTCCCCAGTCCACTCTTCCGAACTGCCCCACAAAGTCATTCAGGCCAATTGGCAGAGTTTTCATATCAGAAGATGAGATAAACGTATTGGCATAGGTAAATTCATTCCATACAAAAACAAAATTGTATGTAAGAACTGTCATTGTAGTATTTTTAGCCATAGGTACCACGATCTTGCGGAATGTGGTTCCCATTGTGGCACCGTCAATAACTGCCGCTTCCAGAAGAGAATCCGGCATAAATTTAAAAAATCCGGTGTAAAGATAGATACACATTGGAAGTCCGAACCCGATCTGCGGAAGCACCAGTGCCCAGTATGTATTTCTCAGTCCGATCCTGTTATAAATCTGGAACATGGGTACAAGGCAGGAAAAAATAGGCACCATCATTCCAAACAGGAAAAATGCCATCAGTGCATTGGCATATTTTACCTTTACCTTACTGATCACAAATGCAACCGGGCATCCCAGGACTACGATGCCAAGAAGTGTGAGAACTGCCACAACCGTACTGTTAAGAAAATATCTTGGAATGGATGAGATCGTCAGTGCGCTGATATAGTTTCCAAGATAAAATCCTGATGGCAGGGCATACTGTGCAGTATATGTCATTTCATCCGGTGTTTTCAGACTGGAGCAGATAACCCAGAAAATAGGGTAGACCTGTATCATGACAAAAATAAGGATCACTACATAGAACACAGCACGAATAGGTATATTTTTTCTTGATTTTATCATTCTGACCCATCTCCTTTCGCCGATCCCAGGCATTTCTGTATAATCCCTACTGCTACCAGACATTCAATGACCAGAAAAACGGACAGTGTACTTCCATAGCCAAAGTCAGCCGAATTAAAAGCGGTTTTATACATATAAGTTGCCACCATCTCTGTTGATCTGGATTTATTGTCAAGAATATAGAATACATCAAAGGTTTTCAGACAACCATTTACAAGCATTACAATGACAATGCTGAATATATTTTTCACCAGTGGAAGCTTTATGTAACGATACTGTTGAAAAACATTGCAGCCATCCATTGTAGATGCCTCGATCACATCCTTTGATATGGATACAAATGCGGAATAAAAAATGATCATGTACAGACCACAGTATTTATATCCATCGATCAGGGTTATGGTAATCAGCGCTGTATGGGAATTTGCCAGCAAAGCGATAGGTTCCATTCCCAGTTTTTCCATCACATAGCAAACCAGGCCCTGGGGCTGGACAGAAAGCATTTTGGAAAAAATCTGGCAGATCGCCATAGATGAAATGATACATGGAATAAAATAAATAACCCGCAGAATATTTCCACCTTTGGAAATATGTGTAAGCAAAATTGCCAGGATCAGTCCTGCACATAACTGGAACAAACTTCCCAATACAACAAATTTAAGATTATTTACAACAGCCTCACGAAATGTCTCATCCTGAAACATCCTCACATAATTTTCCAGTCCGATAAACTTCATATCACCGATTCCATTCCAGGAAAAAAGACTGTAACCCATTGACCACAGAATTGGGATGATAACAGTAAGAATATATACGAACAGTGCAGGAAGAACAAACGGTAAAGGCTGGATTTTATTTCTGGGCTTCATATCCTCTCCCCTTTCATACGCAGATGCAGATAAAATTCCGCATCTGCGTATTCTCTCAGTTATTCTTCAGTGTCAAAATAATCAGATGCATACTGTTCTACAGCTTTGTCCATGTTTTCGCAGAACTCTTCAGGAGTTGATTCTCCCATTCCAAGGCTTGCCAACTCTTTTCTGTAAACCTCGTTTGTAGAAGGATCCAGACGAACATCCCAGCACTGGGCAAAAGTGCCGCAGTTCTCAAGATCACTTAAAATCTGCTGTGTAAGCTCCGGAAGCTTCTCCGAATCACTTGGCATCATGGATGGAAGCATATTGAACTCATACATTGCCGTATCAGCAAAATTATCCCATACATAACTGATGAAATCTTTCATCTCATCACTCATGGAATCCTTGAGAATGGCAGTTCCGATTCCACAATTCGCATAGTAATCATTTTCTCCTGTAGCGGTTCCTTCGCTGTCTACAGGAAGTTTGAACATGGAAATGTCATCTTTAAGATTTCCCTCATCATCTGTAAGATCCGGTGTATCCCATGTTCCGGTGTATAACATTGCCGCACCACTGTTCAGAAACAGATCCATCTGTGCGGTAGCATCTGAACTTGTCCATCCTTCACTGAAATACTGGGCTATATCCTGTGTATACTGGGCTGTTGCGATACCTGTCTCAGAATTAAATTTTTCTTTTCCCATTCTTGCATTGTCAATGAAGTCATTTCCTTCCAGTCTGAAAGCCTTAAATGCAGGATAACGCATGATCATGTCGTAATTTCCTGCGGATATCGGGGTCATTCCCGCATCTTTCAGCTTCTTGCACACATCCAGGAGGTCTTCCAGTGTCTGAGGTGTTTCAGTAATTCCGGCTTTTTCAAACATGTCTTTGTGATACCAGAAATACTCTACATTTCCCTGCCAGGTCATAAGGTAATTGCTTCCGTCACTGAGTTTCGGATAATTCAGTGCAATATCAAAGAACTTGTCTTTGATACCCAGTTCATCATAAAGGTCATCCACACTGTAGATCAGATCCTTTTTGCAAAGTCCTTCAAAAAATGCCTCCGGATCTGCGTCAAACCAGTCCGGCAGCTCATTGCTGGATGCAAGGATCTTGATCTTCTGAAGATATGTTTCTCTGTCTGCAATAGACTCTACATTGAATTCAAAATCCGGGTGATCTTTTTTATAATCTTCTGCAAGCTTCTTCAATGTTTTCAGTGCCGCATCTGTTTCGCCCCTGGCACTGATATAATTGATCACAAGTGGTTCGGAATCCTCTTTTTTATCTGCCCACACATTCATCATGCTGAATGAAGAGAGACACATCATTGTGGCAAGTGTAGCAGCCATCACTTTTTTTAATTTCATTTTCGTCCTCCTTTTGGTACATTTCTATTCATCCGGATTGAATATTTTGTTCCGCTTTCCTTATCGATGAGACCATTATATTAAATCCGTCCGGAAAAATACATGGAAAATCTTCGCTGTACCTGGAATATTTTCTCCAATCTTTCCCCCACACTTGTGAGAATTTTTCCCTTATTATATAATGTAGCCAATAAAACCAGAGGGGGGATTCCATGATAGAAAATCTGAAAAAAAAGGTGTTTCACTTATTTTTAGGAATCAGTCTGAAACGCAGGCTTTTTATTACATATCTGCTGCTCAGTTCTCTGATACTCATGCTTACTTCCGTGTTTTTTTATACTGCATCCAAAAAAGTACTGATCAAGCGTGCCGCACTTTCCAGTCAGCAGCAGCTATCCCTGATCACCAGCAACCTTGGAGAAAAGATCGATAATATATCAAACTATGCCATCACCCTTTCCATCAACAGCAATATCGCCGATGTTTTAAAAGAAAATCCCACAGTTCCCGAAAACACACTGGAACATTTTCTGGTAAATTCCGAGCTTACAGACCAGGCCCAGCGTATCATCGGACTTCACAAAAACATCTATGCCTGGGATATCCTGGATACAGAAAACCACTGGTTTCACAGCAGTACCACAGAAACAGATCAGCTTGATTCCATTTTAGGTCCCGAAGTCCTTGACAGCCTTCAGACTAATCTGGCCTTTCAGTTTCTCGGACCCTTCCAGATAGTGGGGAGCCAACCTTTGTAGCCTTAAAAAGTATTACAAACATTGATAACACCAAATATCTGGGCGCCCTGGTCCTTCTGATCAGAGAAACAAATATTTCCTCTGCATTCCGCGACCTTCCGGACAGCTCTTCCAGGGATTTCTATATTACTGATGAAAATGGACAGATACTTTCCTCTTCTTCATCCGGAGGTATTTATAAAGACTTCTCATCCTATACAAAAATCAGTTCAGAGAATTATAAAACCCTGACAGAAACCGACAGGCAGTTTTTTTCCGTAGACGGCACTGACACTCTTTTTATCTGCAAATCCTATCCTGACCTGAACTGGAATGTGATCAACCTGATTCCTCTGGAAAGCCTGACTCTGGATCATATGGTGATCCTGCACAACATTCTTCTGATCAGCATTGTAGTGTTTATTTTATCTGTATTTTTTTCCATATTATGTACAGGTACTGTCACCGCACCTATACAGAAACTTGTAGAAAAAATGAAATCTGCGTCTGCCGGAAAGCTGAATATTTCTGCCAGTTACTCTTCAAATGATGAACTTGCAGTTCTCTATAACCAGTTTAACCTTATGATGCAGAAGATCCAGACATTACTTAACGATATCTATGAGGAACAAAATGCCAAACAGAAAATGGAAGTACGTCTTTTACAGTCCCAGATCAATCCCCATTTTCTTTATAATACTTTAAACACCATCAAGTCTCTCATAGAACTTGACATGAATGATACTGCAGTAAAAGCAGTGTCTTCCATGTCATCTTTCTACAGAAACTCTCTTTCAAAGGGACAGTTTATCATTCCTCTGCGCCAGGAGCTGCTTCTTACAGAACAGTATCTTTATATCCAGAATCTGCGGTATATGGATTTTGTTGATTACGAGATCACCTATGAGCCGTCCTGGGAGGATCATGGGGCAGAGATACCCAAGCTGACCATACAGCCTGTTGTGGAAAATATTTTTGTCCACGGACTTACCAGCCAGATATGCCATATTCACTTAAATGTTTCTATCAGAAATGGTACCATCTGTATTTCTGTTTCTGATAATGGTTCCGGTATCCCGCCGGAAAAACTTGCCGAACTTAACCGTTCTATCAGAGACTTCAAAACTGCCCGACATTCTTTCGGGCTTCCAAGTATCAACCACAGGATTGCTCTTCTCTACGGTGAGAATTACGGACTCACCATCGAAAGTTCACCTGAAAAGGGAACCACTGTAACCATAGTAATACCTGACAAAAAAATCTGATTGAGGGGGAAATATAAATTGAAAACACTCGTAATTATTGACGATGAAATTTTTTTCAGAAAATCTCTGATCAATTTTCTTGAAAAACAAAACATTTATAACATTGCAGGGGAAGCTAATAACGGACAGGCCGGAATCCAGCTTATTGAAAATGTCAAACCCGATATTGCCCTTGTGGATATATCCATGCCGGTTATGAGCGGTCTGGATATGATTGCAGCTCTTGGAACAGACTGTCATACCAGATTCATCCTTTCCACAGGATACGAAGATTTTGACTATGCCAAAAAAGCCATCTCTCTTCAGGTCCGCGGATACCTCCTGAAGCCACTGGATCACCGGGAGCTTATGGAGACACTCCAGAAAGTAAGTGACGAGATCGATCAGGAAAATTCCAGAAACAGTTATGTGAATAATTATTTTCAGTTCCGCGATCTGTATACACGACAAATGCAGCTTAATTTCTTCCAGAAAGTGATCAGTGGAACAACCATTTCCCCGGATGATCTGGAAAAAATTCCGGTTCATAAAACTTCCGATTATCTTACCATTCTTATGGAGATCCACAATGCCAATCCGGAAATATGGGATGAAAAAGGTGATTTTTCTCTGCTCCACACCATCCTGGAAAATATATGCAGGGAAATCTTACAGCCTGTGTGCAAAGAGCTTATTTACATTGACTATTCTCAGATGAGACAGTATATCATCATGGAAAAAAGCTCTGATTTTTCTTTTACCGATCTGGAACAATCCTGTCTCAGACTTGCCGGGATATATGATAATATCGCACAGATTTCCACTTTTTTCTGCTGTGGAACACCTCATGAAGGCGTGGAAGGAATCCGCTATTCCTATGAAGAGGCTCTTTCTGTTTTTCATAACAGAACTGCGTCTTCTTCCGGATTTCTTTATTTCACGCCCCAGTCCCATTCCGGTGATTTTACATTAAAGCCTCTGGTTTATAATGATATCCTGATCTTTCTGCGCCAGCAAAATTCACCGGCTCTCTGTAAATATATTGATGAATATTTCAACGATATCATCACCAAAAAAATCCATATCCGGCAGACCTGGAGTGTAGCTGCTGCTTTTCTTACTGTACTTGACGGTTTTATCACGGAGTGCAGTCAGCGTGAAACGCTTTTTCCTCTTCTGGAAAACGCCCTGAATACTTACCAGAACTGCCAGAGTGCCCTGCAGTTAAAACAACTGCTCCAGTCTACCTGCAAGGCAGTTCTGGATTCTCTTGCTGATGAAAAAAATCCGCGGAAGTCAGCTCTTGTATCCCAGGTTCAGGAATATATCTGTCTGAATTTTAATCAGCCGGATCTTCGTCTTGAAACCATTGCTTCCCATTTTTTTGTCAATCCCCAGCATCTCTCTACTGTATTCAGTCAGGAATCCGGAGTTACACTTACCTCATATATCAATGTCTGCCGCATGAAAAAAGCCAGACAGTTTCTTCTGGAAGACAGCCCTTCCATTCAAAATGTAGCTTCTTTATGCGGATTTTCTGATTCCGGATATTTCAGTAAATGTTTCCGGAAATATTACGGGATCTCTCCGAAAAACTTTGTATCCCTGACTGAAAAGAACAGTTATCCAGGTTCTATCGGCATATGATCTTTATCTCATTAAAGCGTAACGTTTCACCGCTTCATCTTATTAAAATTACATTTTACTCTAACATATGTTTTATGTAAAATGCAAGTTCTTTTTATTGTGCAATATCCCGGAATGTGTTAAGATAAAACCTGCGACTTTATACAAATAGCAGTTTACCATACTGCAATAATGAGGTGAGTTATGAAAGAAAGAGAAAAACTTGGATCCCGTCTGGGATTCATTCTGATTTCTGCTGGCTGTGCCATCGGAATCGGAAACGTCTGGAAATTCCCTTACATGGCCGGACAGGGCGGTGGCGGCACATTCGTACTGTTTTACCTGATCTTCCTGGCCCTTCTTGGACTTCCTGTTATGACTATGGAGTTTTCTGTTGGACGTGCCAGCCAGAAGAGTCCTGTCAAAGCATATTACGCACTGGAAAAACCAGGACAGAAATGGCACATCCATGGATATATCACTCTGATCGGATGTTATCTCCTGATGATGTTTTACACCACTGTTACAGGCTGGATGCTGAATTACTTCTATATGACAGCCACCGGTAAATTCCAGGGACTTGATTCCGACGGTGTTGCAGGACAGTTTACCAACATGCTTGGCCAGCCCGTTACTATGGGATTCTGGATGATCGTTGTTGTTATTGCAGGTGTTTTTGTCTGCTCCCGCGGTCTTCAGAACGGCCTTGAAAAAGTTACCAAGGTTATGATGATCTCTCTTCTGGTGATCATGGTTGTTCTTGCCATCAACAGTTTTACCATGGATGGTGCCAAAGAGGGACTGAAATTCTACCTGATCCCGGATTTCGAGCGTATGAAAGAGATCGGTATTATTTCTACCATTACCGGTGCTATGAACCAGGCATTCTTTACTCTCAGCCTTGGTATCGGTGCTATGGCTATCTTCGGAAGCTACATCGGAAAAGATCATGCACTGCTTGGTGAATCCATGAATATTGCGCTTCTGGATACTTTTGTTGCGATCACCTCCGGACTTATTATTTTCCCGGCATGTTTCACATTCAATGTTGACCAGACTTCCGGACCGAGCCTGATCTTCATCACACTGCCGAATATTTTCAACCACATTCCGCTTGGAAGACTGTGGGGAAGCCTGTTCTTTATCTTTATGTCATTTGCAGCTTTCTCTACCATCCTGGCTGTATTTGAAAATATTATTTCCTGCGGTATGGAGCTTACCGGCTGGAGCCGAAAAAAATCCAGTCTTGTAAATGCCATCGCCATCATCCTTCTGTCTCTGCCATGCGTACTTGGATACAATGTATGGTCCTGGGACTGGCTCAAGGTATTCGGCGGCGCAATTCTCGACCTTGAAGATTTTCTGGTAAGCAACATTCTGCTCCCGCTTGGTTCTCTTGTATACCTGCTTTTCTGTGTTTCCAAACGGGGCTGGGGCTGGGAAAACTTCACAGAAGAAGCCAACACCGGAAAAGGCATGAAGATCCGGAAATGGATGCGCGGATACATCACTTATATCCTGCCGCTGATCATTCTGTTTATCTTCTTCTTTGGTCTGTACGATAAGTTTTTTGCATAAAATAAAACACCCCTGACGGATATCGTATGTGATTTACACACGCGATTTCCATCGGGGGTGTTTTTGTTGAATCAGGCGGATATTCACAGCCTGCACTCTTCCTGATACAAGCAAGTCCCCTCACCGCGTATTGCTTTTCGTAATTGAAGCAAGGAACTTACTTGATTCAGTTAAGAATTTTACCTGCCTAGCAGCTCCAGTACTTCCTCTCTGCTGATCAAAGCCTGGCCGATTCCCTCGCCGCTTAAGATCTCATCAGCCAGTTCCCGTTTTCTTTCCTGAAGAGCCCGGATTCGTTCTTCTATGGTGTCTTTCATAAAGAGGCGGTAGACACTGACAACGTTCTGCTGACCGATGCGGTGGGCACGGTCTGTTGCCTGATTCTGCACAGCAAGATTCCACCAGGGATCGTAGTGGATCACAATATCAGCTGCCGTAAGATTCAGGCCTGTTCCTCCTGCTTTCAGAGAAATGCAGAAAACAGAAGTATCATCCTCATTAAATGCATGTACCATCTGCGCCCGTTTTTCCTTGGAAGTCGATCCGGTCAACATATAAAAAGAAACTTTTGCTTTTTTCAGACGGACAGCCAGCACATCCAACATGGTAGTAAACTGGGAAAACAACAGGAGCTTATGTCCGCCATTCACCGCATTCTGAACCAACTCCATGCACATCTCCAGCTTGGAAGAATTCCCTTTGTATCCTTCATATACCAGTCCCGGATAACAGCAGATCTGCCGCAGCCTCGTGATCTCTGCAAGGATCTGCAGTTTAGAAGTGCGAAACTCCGCATCCGACTGCATCCCAAGCATCAGGCGAAGCCGTTCCGTATGGGCCTCATACAGCTCCTTCTGCTCGCTTTCCAACGGGGAAAACATATCTTTTTCCAGCTTATCCGGAAGATCCTTCAGCACATCCCTCTTCAATCTCCGCAGCACAAAAGGACGGATCATTTTCTGCAGACGCTCCATCGCATCGGAATTGCTGTACTGCACAGCCGGAAGTTCGATTTCCTTACGAAATTTTTCGTAAGAATAAAGGAAACCCGGCATCAGAAAATCAAAAATACTCCACAGCTCACTGAGCCTGTTCTCCACCGGTGTACCGGTCAGCGCAAGCCTGAATTCCGACCGGATCTCCTTCACAGCCTTTGCCACCTGAGTTCCGTGATTCTTGATATACTGCGCCTCATCAATGATCTGCACAGCAAAATCCAGGTTCTGATAAGCCTTCAGATCCCGTTTCAGAAGGTCATAGGAGGTGATCAGAACCTCCCGTTCTCCCGCATTTTTGATCAGTGCTTTCCTCTCCTTCACATCACCAGTCACAACGGTAGCCGGAAGTCCCGGCGCAAAACGTTCGATCTCGTTCATCCAGTTAAACACCAGCGAAGCAGGCGTTATCACAAGGGCACGTCTGTTTTCTCCCGGCGCAGATTCCTGAAATTCTGACCAGAGAAATGTGATCACCTGGAGGGTTTTTCCAAGTCCCATATCATCTGCCAGGATCCCTCCAAACTGATTATGCTTCAGAGTTTTGATCCAGTAAAAGCCCTCTTTCTGATAGCCCCGGAGGATTTTTTCCTGCTCCCTGGGAATCTGAAATTTATGTTCTTCCATTGTCTGCATGTTCCGGATCAACGCACGAAAGGCATTGTCCTTCTCTACCTTGATCAGATCGCCGCCCTTCAGCTGACTGTCCAGATACATAGCACGATAGGCCGGAACCTGAGTCTTTCCTTTTTTCAGTTCACGATCACTGATCTGCAGTCCATTTTTCAGAGCAGAAAGCTCCCTGAGCTGACCATCGGAAACATCCAGAAAGCTGCCATCCTTCAGGCGGAAATATTTTTTCCTGCGATCGTACCTGGAAAGAATATCAAAAAGCTGCGCCTGATCCATCCCCTCCACATCCAGATCCAGGTTCAGAAGTCCGGCTGACAGAGAAACGCCAAGACGGATGTTTGGCAGCTTTGTCACCCTCATCTGTTTGATGGACTGGGAAATATAGACAGCTGCAACTTTCTGCATGGCGGGGATCCCTTCAGTAAGAAGCTGGTAGAGCTTTTCTTCGGAATCTTTCACACTGTCGGGTTTCCCTGAACCTTCCCTGCACAAAGATTCCAGTTCCTCGGCACGACAATCCAATGCCAGCTCCATCCGCTGGTCATCATATCCGTTAAAATATTTTGACAGCAGCGCAAACACACCAAGCTCTCCCGGAATATCCCTGGTGCGGGCAGACACATCTCGGTCAAAAACCGAAAATTTATCCTTCCCGTAAACAGAAAATGCCTTACAGGTGATCCAGTCACGCTCCGGCGCATCCAGATAGATCTCATATGCAGCCTTGTAGCATTCAAGACCTGTTTCTTCCGGGAAATCCCTGAGATCACAGTGAAAAAATTTTTTCAGGGAAGGAAGCAGCTCACGCACAAACGCAGGCACATCCGGTTCATCAATAAAGCCTCGGCCTGCAGGAAGCCGCTCCAGACAAGCAACAAATTCCTCCACTGCTCCAAGCTCCTGCCTGGAAACCAGATATACCTTCGCATTATCAAAATACATATGATACCGTATGCCTGTCACACTGTATACCGGCGCGATCTCAAGAGATAACCCCTGATCCTTCTTCCGGATCATCAGCGTCCTGTCCGGAATTTCTCTGACAGAATGCCATGTTGTTTCCGGATCATTGTTCATTTTGAACTTGAAACTTTTTTCGCCAAGTATAAGAAGCAGATCCTCAAGTTCTTTTCTGTCAACGGTAAGATCCCTCACCTTTTCCACAGCTATATTCTTCAGCTGTTCATATCTGGACATGTAAGTGCCGTGATGATTCTCGACCCATTCCCGGATAAAGGCCAGCACGCTTCTGGATCCTTCTGAAAAGGCTTCATCTGAATGGATAAATTCCAGATTTTTTCCATAAGAAACCTTCTCATTATGATCCAGATTCCACACAAAGGCCAACACATCCTTGAGGATATATTTTTTCTCACAGCCAACGCGGAATTCCACGGTAAAACAATTTCTCACAGAATTAAATTTCAGGCAGGTTTCCAGCTCCACCCTGCCAAAATACGGATCCCCGGAAAACGGAAGCATACGGCTGTATAGCTGGCGATTAAGGAGGCTTTTCAGCTCAACGGTGGTTTTCGTTGCAGGCTGCCCTGGTCCGGATAAAGCAGCCGGAAATGCTGTTCCGCTGAATAACTCTGCCTGCTTCTGTTCCTCATCCTGCTGTCTGCGGATTTCCACACGCTCATAGGCCTTACGGTCTCCATATTCCAGAAGCACTGCCACGCAATGCTTACAGATCCCGGAATAGCTGCGAAAGGCCGGGCAGTCACAGTATGCTTCTTTTATGCGGTCCGCTTCTGTATCATACTGAAAGCCTGTATTGTATACATTACGCCCACTTCCCTTCACTGCTGCAGATATTTTATCCACAGCTCCTTCCGACTTAATATCCAGCGACTGGATCCTCTTTCCGGTACGGTAAATATCAAGGCCTCTCTGATATGCCGTTGTATTACAAAGTGCCCGTATGGCTGTTCGTTTAAGCATGCATCTTTCCCTTCTTTTCTTATCGCGTTTCTTCCATTATAAAAGGAGACCTGCACTGTGGCAAGTCTCCTTATAATACTCATTGATATCTCATTCCTGATCTGCCTATAGCATTTCCATAAAATCCCGCATCAGGTTCAGCTGCTCTGAAATGAATTGCTGCATCAGACGTTCCCGTCATACGTTGGTACAGATAACTTTCTCAGCAGGCTTTCCTTCTTGCTTCATCCTCTTTCCGCTCTTCTCCGACTTCTGTCATCAGATACGGATCAAGAACCTCTTCCAGCTCTTTCTCAGTCATGATCCCTTGTTCCAGAACAAGTTCCCGGACAGACTTGCCAGTTTTTACTGCAGTTTTTGCGATGGTTGCAGACGCCTTGTAGCCAATATGCGGGCAGAGAGCCGTTGCGATTCCTGCACTGCTTTCCATCAGGTCTTTGCAGTGTTTGCGGTTTGCGGTGATTCCTGTGATGCAGTTTACGATCAATGTATCCACTGCTTTTTCCAGAGTCGTAATGGATTCAAAAAGATTACAAAATACAACCGGCTCAAAAGCATTCAACTCCAGCTGTCCGGCTTCTGCTGCCATGGTAATGGTGGTATCATGTCCTACGATGTGGAAAGCAACCTGGCTTACTACCTCCGGAATGACCGGATTTACCTTACCTGGCATGATGGACGACCCATTCTGCTTCGCCGGAAGGTTGATCTCCCCAAATCCGGTTTTCGGGCCGGAGGACATCAGTCGAAGATCGTTGCACATCTTGGAAAGATCCACCGCACAGGTTTTTACTACACCGGATACGGCAACAAAGCCGTCCAGATTTTCTGTTGCGTCAAAAAGGTCCTCGGCCTGTTTCAGCGGATAACCTGTAATCTTTTCCAGATTTGGCACGATCTTATAAAAATAAGAGTCGGAAACGTTGATAGCAGTTCCCACTGCAGTTCCTCCAAGGTTTACGGTGTACATTTCCCTGTGAGCCTTTTTGATACGTTTCCTGTCTCTGGAAACCATAGACGCATAACCGTGGAACACCTGACCAAGACGGATCGGAACTGCATCCTGAAGCTGTGTACGTCCCATGGTGATCACATCATCGAACTCCTCTGCCTTTTTTGCAAGCTCCTTCTCAAGTCTTACCAATGCTTTTTCCAGAGGTGCAAGAAGATCCAGAACGGTAAGCTTACCGGCCGTCGGGATCACATCATTGGTGGACTGCGCCATGTTTACGTGATCATTTGGATGGACCATTTTATAGCTACCCTTCGGACATCCGAGGATCTCACCGGCTCTGTTTGCGATCACCTCATTCATATTCATATTTGCGCTGGTTCCGGCACCACCCTGAATGGCATCTACGATAAATTCCTCAGCCAATTTTCCTGAGATCACTTCATCGCAGGCTCTGACAATGGCGTCTGCCTTATCCTCCGGAAGAAGCCCTGCATTATTATTAGTGATAGCTGCTGCTTTTTTAATCTGTGCCAGGTTCCTAATAAATGCCGGATGAAGCTTTGTACCTGTAATAGGAAAATTCTGTTTTGCCCTTAAAGCCTGAACTCCGTAATAAGCCTCTGCAGGCACTTTCATAGTTCCGATCGAATCTGCTTCCAGTCTTGTTTCTGTTGTCATTTTATCATCCCTCTTCTTTCTTCTGATCCTGTGCACATCTGATTTGCTCCGCCCTCTGATCTCATCTTTTTCAGTCCGACGGATATTCACTGTTTACAAATCATTCTGTTATTTTCATTTTTATCAGCAGCTGTTTTTCTGATGCCTAAGAAACTAACACTTTCTTTGTGGCTTGTAAATACTTTTAATTGAAAACCACGATTATCCGTGTTTTTCAATAGTTTATATTAATCTTTTTAAGAATTTCTTTTATTTTTCTTATTTTTATTAAGTCGTTTCTTGTGTTGTGATAACACACGCAGTATAATCAATACAGAAATACCTATTTTCAATCCACTTCCCTACGCAGCTCTGTACCAGTTACAAATGACGTTTTTTCATCGAAAGGAGACATTCTACATGGAACACAAACTCGACAACATCGACCGAAAGATCATCGAAATGCTTCAGAAAAACGCCCGCACCCCGGTAAAGGAAATCGCAAAGGAAGTCTTCCTCTCATCCCCCGCTGTTTCCGCCAGGATCGAACACCTCGAAAAAAACGGGCTGATCACAGGCTACCACGCCCAGATCAACCCGGTATTTCTCGGTTATCATATAAAAGCATTCATCAACCTGGAAGTAGAACCCAACCAGAAAAAAGACTTCTATCCCTTCATCCAGTCCATCCCAAACGTCATCGAATGCAACTGCGTCACCGGCGATTACTCCATGCTCATCGAAGTAGCCTTCCGCTCCACCATGGAACTGGACCACTTCATCAACGAACTCCAGCAGTTCGGCCGCACCAAAACACAGATCGTATTCTCCACCAGCGTAGAACACAGAGATCTGCCGGTGGAGTAACCACCCTCCCCTGCCGCCTTGAAAAACCAGCCCGTGAGGCGTGTGCTGCCTGTCGCCGGACTCTGCAGGAGGGGAGCTGATTCTTGGCTGGCGGAAATCTGCGTTGTTTTTCAAAAGTCCGCTGTCTGAGCGGCTGCAAGACGCGAGTTCGGACTTTTGGAAAACGATTTTAGCAGAATTCCGGCAGCCTAGAAGCCAGCCCCCGACGAAGCCCCGGCGACAGGCAGCACACGCCTCACGGGCGTCCGTATTTCAACAAAAAAAGAACAGCAATGAACCTCAAATCCACCACTGCTCTCCATTCATTTCCTAAATCACTTTCCCATCAAAGCAACAATCTTCTCCTTCAGCTCCCGCGCATTCTTCTTCGGATCCTCCGCCTTCATGATCGCAGAAACAACCGCCATACCACTCATACCGGCGCCCTCAAGCACATCCATATTCCCGGCATTCAATCCCCCGATCGCAACCGCCGGAATCGGAACCGCCTCACAAATATCCTTCAACGTAGAAACCTTGGTAAGGATCGTCACAACCTTAGTAGTGGTAGGATAAATCGCCCCCACACCAAGATAATCCGCACCATCCTCATAAGCCTTCACAGCAGCCTCCACCGTCTTGGCAGTAGCCCCCACGATCTTATCCGGTCCCATCAGCTTCCTTGCCACAGCAACCGGAATATCAGAAGCTCCAACATGCACACCAGCCGCATCACAGGCCAGCGCCACATCCACACGATCATCAATGATCAGCGGCACATTGTAACGATCTGTGATCTCCTTCACCTTAAAAGCCTTATCCAGATACTCCCGTCCACCCTTATTCTTCTCGCGAAGCTGGACCAGAGTCACACCACCCTTACAAGCCTCCTCAACCGTACGGAGCAAAGACTCCTCCGTATGATAAGAACTATCCGTCACCAGATACAACGTTACATCCAAATCTTTTCTATCCATCCTAATCCCCTCTTTTTCAGTACATTTCAATCTTCAACAGATCCAGCAGCTGTCGATCCGAAAGCCCATAGATCTCATCCAGCAGATTTACCTGAAAGCTTCCCGGACCGCGGGAAATCTTCTCCGCTTCCTCGCCGGCGATACCCATAAGTGCAGTACCAAGCACTGCCGCAGCCAGATAATTCCCGGATCTCCCATTTAATTCCATCTCAACGCCAGACCAGACACCTGCCTCTATACTATCCGTCATCTCTTTCGCAATATTATCTTCGCACCCCGGCAAAAACGCCGCAGTCAGTGCACCGACCATACAGCCGGTTCCTGTGATCCCGGACAGCGCCGCACTGCCATTTTGTACCAGAACAACCCGTTCACCATCCGTAACAAAATCCTGTTTCCCGGTAGCCAGCACGATTGCCTGATTATTTCTGGAAAAAGCCTTAAGCACTTCACTGACTCCATCGATATTTTCCTCAGTCAGAGCATCCTCGACACCCGCATCGATTCCGATCGCATGAGACGGCAGCCCGGAAACAGCCAGAAGCTCTGACATATTTCCCTTCAGCACTGCCGGATGACCGATCCTTAAAAGCTCCCGTGCCAGATCCAGCCTGAGATCACTGCAGGCAACCCCTACCAGGTCCAGAAGAACCGGAATCTTATTTTCCATCGCTGTTCTCATAGAACGCTTCATTGACTCGATCCTGGCATTGGTAATATTCCCGAGATTCAGCATCAACGCACCAGCCGATGCCGTAATACCTGTCACCTCTGCCGGATGCTCCGCCATGATCGGCCTTGCACCTACTGCAAGGACCACGTTGGCACAGTCATGGATCGAGATCGGATTGGTGATGCAATGGATCAGCGGCTTTTCTTCTTTAATTCGCTTTCGCAGTTGTAAAATTCTTTGTCTCATATGTTTTTGAACCCAAAGCTGCCTGGAATTTCACCAGAAGACCTGCTTTACTCAGAGCCTTCAGGAAAATATAGGCAACACATCCTCCCATTGTGGTTGCTGCAAGGAACATCGGCGTATAATAAAATGCTGTCAGTCCGCCTCTTCCCATCAGGAATGCCATCACCGGATAAGAAACCATGGATCCGATGATACCCGTTCCAAAGATCTCACCGATCACCGCGCAGATGATCTTGCCTTTGGAAAGTCTGTAGAACACACCTGAAAGGAATGCGCCAAATACTGCACCGGTCAGTGCAAGTGGCGGGATTCCCATGAACATCATACGGATCACGCCGATCATGGTCGCACAGAGAAGGGAATACCACGGTCCCATCAGAACCGAGCATACGATATTGACAAGATGCGCCGTGGGGCACATTCCCTCAATCCTCAGGATCGGTGAAATAACGACACCGATCGCAACCATCATTGCCAGCATTACCATACGAAGCGTGTGCATCCTTTGTTTTTCCATAGTGTTTTTCCTCCCTGAAATATCAGGCAGAACCCTGTCAGATCCGGGCAAAAGCTTCCCGTCTGCTGCAGTCTGCCCTTAGATTTTGGCGGTCGAAGTTCCCTTACTTCCTCTCACTCCGAAAACACGGATTCCCATCGCTTACATGATCCTTCCGGAAAAATCCTCCGGAATATCACTCTCCTGCCAGACATTAAGGCGCTCCCCTTCCTGCCCGCTCTTTCGCAGAAGCTCCACATGCAGTCTCTGTCACTTTCACATCCCCCCATTGTCAGACCATTCCAGTTCCATTCCTGCATCCGAAAAGAGCGCATCCCATGGCAAACTCCACGGAGACACGCTCTCAGATCACAATCCCTCCGTTGGCATTACCCAAATCAGGTACGGTCGAAGATCTATCTTCCTCTCAGCCTGTCACACAAGCTCCCGCTGGCTCTTTTCTTTTCTGTTTTTCAATATAGCACACACCTATCCCGTTGTCAAACCTCCACTGCTTATTGCTCTTTGCACTCCCGCCGGAGACGTTACTGTTCACTCCGTTCTCAGCAACACGCTTCGCGATGCACAGAATTTATGCTAATCGCATAAATTCGCGCGGTATGTCTCGGGTTTTCTGTGACCTTCGCTCACAAAAAACACCTCGCGGAATATTACCAGTAAACAGTAACCCGGAAACTTTCCTAATTCAGTTAAACAATTATTTTGGCATAAAAAACTCCCTGCTTCACTACTTTTCATAGTAAAACAGGAAGTATATAAATCTTATTTTGAAATCTCGTCGATCAGACGCAGCTCCTCAGCTGTAAACGGTGCACAGTGGATCGCTTTCACATTATCAAGGATCTGCTGCGGCTTGGAAGCTCCGATCAGAACACTGGTAACTTCCTTATGCTGAAGCAGCCAGCCAAGTGCCATATCAGCCAGCTTCTCTCCACGCTGGGCTGCCAGATCGTTCAGTCTCCGGATCTGATCCAGACGCTCCGGCGTCAGCACACTTTCCTTAAGGAATCTTCCATCTTTGCGGATACGGCTGTCCTCCGGGATCCCGTTCAGGTAACGGTCTGTCAGCTGTCCCTGAGCAAGAGGGCTAAAGGTGATCAGACCTTTTTTCAAAATGCCGGTGGTTCTCTTGAGACCGTTTTCTTCCACTGTTCTGTCAAAAATGGAATACCGGTTCTGGTTGATCACAAAGGGACATTTCAGATCCTTCAGGATCGCTGCCGCCTGGCTTAAGGTTTTTCCATCATAATTGGAAAGTCCCACATAAAGGGCCTTGCCCTGCTGAACCGCTGTTGCCAGCGCCCCCATAGTCTCCTCAAGCGGAGTCTCCGGGTCCATTCTGTGATGGTAAAAAATATCCACATATTCCAGACCCATGCGCTTCAGGCTCTGGTCAAGGCTTGCCAGAAGATACTTGCGGCTGCCCCAGTTTCCATAAGGGCCCTCCCACATATCATAGCCTGCCTTTGTTGTGATGATCAGCTCATCACGGTATGGCATCAGTTCTTCTTTCAGGATCTTGCCGAAATTCCGTTCCGCACTTCCATAGGCAGGTCCGTAATTATTGGCAAGGTCAAACTGTGTGATACCATTGTCAAAAGCTGTAAAGCACAGCTGCTTCATGTTTTCATAATCAGAAGTATCTCCGAAATTATGCCATAATCCAAGAGACACCTTCGGAAGCATCAGGCCGCTTTCACCGCAGCGGTTGTACTCCATAGTTTCGTAGCGTTCCTTTGCAGGTGTGTACATAAAAAAGACCTCCCATAATGTAGCATGATTTACATTTTCTGTAACTACTTTTACTATACTTCACCGGCCCTTATTTCGCAAGACGGATCATATTCCAGCTGTGTTTTGCAAAAACTGCTTCCAGTTTTCCGCCGTCCAGCTTTGAGCATTCTGCACTGGCTTTTACAGGAACTACATTCTCCGGCTGAGCCTCTGTATTGGCTGCCTGAAGATCGTCATTATTAAGTACAATATGCTCTACGATCTTATATCCCTCAAACTGTCTTAAGTCACAGGAAACTTCCATATCCTCATCCAGACTCTTATTCACTGCAAAGATCGTCAGCGTATCCTTTTCCTCATCCCAGACACACACAGAATCCAGATATGGCGCTTCGCCATAAGTTTTGCTCTCGTATACCGGTGTGAGAACCTGTGTATTAAGGACGGTTCCTCTTCCAAACACACTTGTCAGCATATACGGATAAAAGATCGTCTGACGCCATGCGCCTGTATCGGATGTCATGATCGGCGCAATAACATTTACCAGCTGTGCCATGCAGGCGATCTTTACACGATCTGCATGACGGAGAAGTGTGATCAGCATACTTCCCACAAGAAGTGCATCCTCAAAGTTATAAACATCCTCCAGCTGATGGGGCACCTGTACCCATTTTTCCAGCTTTTTATCCTGTTCATTGCTGTGGTACCATACGTTCCATTCGTCGAAGGAAAGATTAATCTGTTTTTTTCCATGCTTCTTTGCTTTTACAGCATCGCAGATGGAAACCACTCCTGAGATAAAATCATCCATGCCCTTGGAGCTTGCCAGAAAATCGGCAGTGTCTCCCGATGCATTTCCATAGTACTGATGCAGGGAAAGATAATCCACCTGATCGTAAGCCTCGTCAAGAACCGTATACTCCCAGGAGCCAAAGGTAGGCATTTCCAGATTGGAGCTTCCGCATGCAACAGTCTCAACCTCCGGATCCATAAATTTCATCAGGCGGGCAGTCTCTGCTGCAACTCTTCCGTACTCTGCCGCAGTTTTATGTCCCATCTGCCACGGACCGTCCATCTCGTTTCCGAGACACCATAATTTGATATCATGCGGGTGTTCATAGCCGTGAGCCTTACGGAGATCACTGTAATAGGTACCACCCTTAAAGTTACAGTATTCCAGAAGATTTTTCGCATCCTCCGGTCCTCTTGTTCCCAGGTTTACTGCCATCATCACATCGCTGCCGGCTTTTCTGGACCAGTCCACAAACTCATTGAGTCCAAACTGGTTTGTCTCGATGACACCCCAGGCCAGCTCCGGTCTGGACGGACGCTGAGCTTTCGGTCCGACGCTGTCCTCCCAGCGGAATCCGGATACAAAATTTCCGCCCGGATAACGAACGATCGGTACCTGAAGCTCCCTTACCAGTTCCAGAGTATCCTTCCTGAATCCCTGCTCATCAGAAAGGGGGCTGCCTTCCTGATAAATCCCCTCATAAACCGCACGTCCGAGATGTTCTATAAAGGAACCATAGATCCTTTTGTCTGTTTTTCCGGTGAGGAAATATTTGTCCACGATGATCTGCGCTTTTTTCATTGTAAAAATCCTCCTGCAAATTATTATTTTCTGCCTGCCACTGCATTGGACTCTGTTTCCGATTCCGCCATATACCGGCTCTTACGCCTCTGTTCGCTCACACACTCTCAGACAGATCGGAAATCAACCGTTTCTATGTTTCATTTTACCATCCTGTTCTATCCATACCAGTGATTATCTTCCGAAACAGTTGACTTTTTTTCCGGTAAGATTTATCGTAAAGACAGTCTTACCAGACGGACGTCCCTCTGTCACTTTACTTTATACTTCCAGACAGAAAGTTCTTTACAATGCCACAGTCGGATTGTCTGATCTACGTAATGAAAGGAGCGCAGCATTTTCATGGATTTCACCTTAAATTTCTGCGAATACAACCGTTCCAACTCCGATTACGACAGGATTTTCCGGCCGGAGGGAAGCGGAGATTTTCTTTTTCTTTTATTTAAAACACCAATGAAGGTTTATCTGGGCGATCAGCTTACTGTCACCCGGGATAATGCCTGCATCTTTTATATTCCGGGAAATCCCCAGCATTATCAGGCTGTGCGAAAATTTCGGAACAGTTATGTCCATTTTTCCTGCGGAGAAAATCTGGCAAAACGGTTCGGACTTCCCTGCAACGAAATTTTTTACCCCAGTGACTGCCAGGAGATCGATCACTGTATCCAGAAGCTGCAGCATGAATATCTGAACAGAGAAGTTTTTTCCCGGGACTACGAGTATGCCCTGCTCTGCCAGCTGATGATCACAGCCTCACGGGAACTCCGCAGTACAGATACAGGCAAGTCTGCAGACTCGGAGCTCTGCAGCCTGTTCCAAAAAATCCGTCTGGAAATGCTTACAAATTACGAAAAGCCATGGACAACAGAAAAGCTCTGCGCCATGGCTAATCTCGAAAAAAGTCAGTTTTATTCCTGTTACCGGAATTTTTTTGACAGTACCCCTCATGCTGACCTGAATCTGCTCCGTCTGGAAAAAGCCAAAAATCTGCTCACCAACGAAGCTCTGCCTGTTCAACAGGTGGCTCTGCTGTGCGGATTTTCAAATCTCTCCCACTTCAGCCGGTACTTCCGAAAGAACTGTGGCTGTTCGCCCAGTGAATGGGCACGCCGCCCCTGACCAAAAGGATATTCACACTCTGCATTCACTGCGCAGGCAACTTGTCTGATCTGATCACCGTGCCGCATTACACTTCTCATAAGCAAACAGTGCCGCACCAAGCGCACCACAAAGCTGTGCCTCATCACAGATATAAAGCTTCGCACCCAGCTTCTCCTCCAGTGCCTGGATGATACCTTTATTTCTGGCAACACCACCGGTCATCATGTATTCCCCCGGATTCTTTTTGCCAAGGCGGGCTGCAAGAGCTCCTACCTTGGAAGCAACAGATACATTCAGACCATGGATGATATCTGCCACGTCCTTATTCTGGGCAACCAGGGAAACTACCTCGGACTCTGCAAATACAGTACACATGCTTGAGATCACTACGTTCTCTTTCCACTCCAGACCACGGGTACTCATCTCCTCCAGGGAAAGTCCAAGAGTACGGGCCATCATTTCCAGGAATCGTCCGGTTCCTGCTGCACATTTATCGTTCATCAGGAAATTTTTTACCGCACCGTTCTCGTCAATGCTGATCGCCTTGATATCCTGACCGCCGATGTCGATAACTGTACGCACATTCGGATTCAGATAATGGGCTCCCTTTGCGTGACAGGTAATCTCTGTGATACTGTCATCACCACTGTCAATATAGGCACGTCCATATCCGGTAGTAACGATACGCACGATATCTTCTTTCCTGATCCCTGCTTTTTCCACGGCCATCTCCAGGCTCTTCTCTGCACTCATCATAGCGCCGCCGCCTGTGGGAATGATCATGGTCGATTTAATTTTTCCGTCTTTATCCAGGATCACAACATCCGTACTTGTGGAACCGCTGTCGATCCCTGCCACATAATAAACTCCTGATTCCATTTTTTTCCTTATCTCCTCGCTGATTCCTTTTGATGGGTCCATATCCTCAGAGCCTTCCAGGGTCTCCGCAAAAGCCTGCACTCTGGTAAGGAGCTGTCCTGCACTCTGGCTTGTAAAATCTGTCTCGATCTTCAGAAGCGGAACCTTGATATCACGCTTGATGCTTGCATACTCAAATCCGTAATAGTCGCAGAATTTAATAGTATGATAAATGATCCCCTTCAGGTTCGGATCCAGATACAGCCGGTTTCTTCGGGTGCTGTTGTTCATACGGAAGCAGGGCATCTGTGAAAGAAGTGCATCCGCATAAGCCAGGAACATAGCATCGTCTTCCATTTTTTCCAGCTCCTCACGGATCACTGCAAGACGTCTTCCACCTGTACAGGTCAGGTTTTCCACATCCATGCGGATATTATCCCGGATCATTTTTTCCAGGATGCCGCTGACACGGACACCCAGAACACCGATATACGGCTGGTTATCCACAGGCTCATGGGAAAAAGCATTCAGAAATCCACTTCTGTCGAAGGTTTTCCCCGAAAATTTCTCATAAGCTTTCTTCAGACGGTGGATGCCCTGGGCAAGCTTCACCTTTTCACAGTCGTTATCCTCATGAGGCATGTCCAGCATGTACAGAAATTTACATTTACCGGTACTTTCCACAATGTCGTACACACGACGCATGGAATCACAGCAGTTAACAAGAATAAGCTGCTCTACCTTTCCCTCCAGCACTGCCTGGATCACAGATTTTCCGAAGCCACAGAGATTAGCATGGGCGATCTGGTCCGAAAGCTCAAAATTCTCCGGCATTTCCTCAAGAACCGCACATTCCTCGCCAAAGCCCTTAAACAGCTCCAGCGGTGTATATTTACAGACGTAATGTATCATGACCGTTTTTCCTCCTTACCTTCTGACAGCATTTCCAGATATGCCTGAAGTCGTGTGGATACCTGGCCGTCACTGGAATTGGCCGGGTTACAGCCGTCACCGTCCAGGACCATGGTTGGAAGTCCTGCGTTTTCCAGAGAATTTTTGATCAGGCTGGAAGCTCCGATAGTTCCCTTGCAGCCCCAATGCGCAAAAAGGATCCCGCCGTCTGCCTCTGTAAGACTGGCCAGCTCCTGGGCACGCCGGATCCTCTGTTTCACACTTCCGTTGTAAATGCAGTTGACCATTTTTTCCGCAAGGGCCTCATAAGGATCCGAGGCCTGCATCCGCTGAAAACCGTCTGCAACAAAATCACAGGCACGGATATGCACGTTCTGGCTGTAATTAAATACATCCTTTACCGGCTCCTGCAAAAACGGCATCATATGCATCCACAAAATATGAAGACCTTCCCCCTTTGGTGCCTTCTTCACATCCTCAAGAAGCATTTTTGTATATTTCAGGGATTCCTCTGAGCCCGCCAGAAGATGACACATAAAGATCGCATACAGCTCATTTGTCAGGGAAGTCACCGGATCGTGATCCTTTCTGAGGGCAAGCTGGCTGCTGTAATAGGAGGCCGCTTCATTGCTGTTGGCAACTGCACGCTGTACCGACTGCTCGGAGATTTTTTTCCCGCCTACATCCTCCAGGAATTTCTTCAGCTCGCGGAGCTGATCTGCAACATAGCTGATGGAATCCTGATTTTTTTCATAGGGTACGTCAATATAAAAGCCCGGGATCTGATATTTCTGTTTCAGATAAGGAAACGTCATCATGTTTCCATCGCAGGCAAGGTTTGTGTAGATGGTACATTTGGGCTTCGGTACCAATCCTGTCATGGACGCTCCCAAAAAAACTCTGTGATAGGAGCACATGGTTTCCGGAAAGCCCTCTGATTCCGTCTGTGCCAGAAATGCCTGCTCACATCTGGTTCCGGCGATGAAGCAGGACATTGCCTCCACGGAATACGGAGTGATCCCTGCTGCTGTCAGAAGCTCTCCCGGTACAAAAATGCTCACAAGCGCGGTATCGTCCGGTTTTGCAAGGGCTTTGATAATATTCTGCATGACTACACGGGCTACATACTGTCCCGAAGCCGGAAGCTTCCTGTCAGGAAAAAGCTGCAGACGTTTTTCCTGAAGCCGGTATCCAGTGAGAAGAAGTTTTCGTGCTTTTTCCGGATCCCTGATGGATCTCTCTCCCACCATATCCCCGAATTTCTTTATAATATCCAATCTGTCACATCCTCCGTCAAATCAAAAAATCTATTATAAGTCTGTCAGACGCTTACCCGAAATTTTGTCTCAAACAAAATCCTGTAGCATTATCATCGTCTGGATGGTATAAAGGTTCCACCTGTCAGACCAATATTTTTATTATAAAGATATTTTTTTCAAATGTAAACACGCCAATTTTTACAAATTTGAAGCCTTTTGCACATATCAAAACATCAAAATGCAGATTTTCCACAAAACTCGCATTCCTTTTCGTGGAAAACCCGCATTTGTCTTATCGCATTATCTTCTGCTCTGTTTTTTCCGTTACTCTATATCACATCTGATGACGTACCACCTTATATTCATCTCCGGAACGATAATAGGGACATTCCTTGTAATCACTGCTCACAAAACGATAATATTCGTCCTCATCCAGATTGACATCACAATAATATTCGTCACACTCTTCATCATATGTATAGTTTGCACAGTATTCGCAGCTGGTTCCCTTCATATTTATTTCTCCTCTCTTTGCAGGAAAGTATTTCTCCCTGCTGTTCTCCTGATTATATAACAAAAAAAGGAAGAATTCCATTACTGAAATCCTCCCTTTTTTTATATATCAGAACATTCCGTTCACAGTCTTATATTTGTAAAGCATCTCCGCATGATTCTGCTCTTCCACCTGGATATCTGCCAGAAGCTTCCGCACACCACTGTCTTCAAAAGCAAAAACATCCGAGTTGTATTCTCCGGAAATCAGCTTTTCTGTTCCGATACAGTCTGTTGCAAGAAAAGCATCGTGTTCCTTATCCTCTGAGGACATCACCGATGTGTAAGCAGCCTTTGGCTGGTAATCACGGCCGTCACTGTCATTGCAGTTTACCTGGGGAACTGTACCGGAAAGCACCTGACTCAGGGAATCGTAATGCTCCTGCTCTTTTTTCTGAAGAGTCTGAAATAAGCTTTTAAGCTCCGGATCCCTGGCCTGCTGTGCGTATTTTCCGTATTTTTCAATGCAGCTTTTTTCTTGTGTCTGAAGATCCTGGATCACTGTGCGTTCTTTTTCCTTTAATATCATTATGATCATCCTTTCTTTTGATAATAATGATAGTATGGTTTGGAAACGCGATTTTATTCATATTTTACGCAGTCAGTATCTCCATCAGTGCTCCATAAAGATCCTTGTCCAGCTCCATGGACTGAAGCTCAGATAAAAGAACCGGCAGCTTCTTTCCTGCTGTGATCAGCTGATATAATCTGTCCTTCAGTACAAAACCGATCTCTGCCTGGTTCAGGAAATCAAAGATACGTTTCTCTATACGATTATCCGCTACCTCTCCTGCGAGAATGATCTGCACCTCTGCCGCTGTGTCTGCTTCCACTTCCACACAGATCTTCTGAAGCTTCTCTTCATATTTTACAGCAGCCTCAGTCTCTGCTCCGTTAACCAGAACCTTCACAGTATCTGTTCCTGTTTTCGCAAAATCACAGAACTCCACGGTATAAGCTCTCTTTGCCGGGATCAGCTCTGTTTTTCCCTGTGCGGGATGAATGGTAAACACTCCCTGATCCTTTTCCTTATAATCCATTTCCGTAAATACACAGGCACCATTTTCGTAAGCACAGGTTTCGTTGTCATCCTCATACAATCTGAAGCTTCCGTCAGCACCCGGGAATACCCGGATATTCAGGCTTTCCGGATTCTTTTCCACCTCTGTTCCACGGATCTCATCGGTCATCACCAGAATACCGCCTGCTTTTGCAAGAACCGGGATACTGTCCAGAGTACGGTACATATCCACCATTCGTCCACCCTCATAGCGCAGACCTGTTTGACACTCCCCACAGCTAAAGCAGGGGGATTCTTGCTTCTCCCACTACTGCATTGGCAAACACCTTACGGTACTGCAATGTCTTACACAGTGTCCACAAGCTATATTTATACTGTTCCCGTATGCCCTACGGTACAGTTTTTATCTTTATGCAGACTGCATCTGCAGTCCTTTTTTCAGAATATTGATACTTGCATTCGTATCCCGGTCATGAACCGCATGGCATTTGGGACACTCCCAGATACGAATGCCCAGATTTTTTATCCGTGGATTTCTGTAGCCACAACAGCTGCAGGTCTGACTGCTCGGATACATCGTTGGTACTCTGTGAATTTCATTTCCATACCAGCCAGCTTTATATTCCAGCATTTCAAAAAATTTTGCCCAGGAAACACTCGCTATCGATTTTGACAGTTTATGATTCCGGATCATCCCCTTAACATTCAGATCTTCAATACAGATGGTTTGGTTTTCACGCACCAGCATCGTTGACTGTTTCTGCAGGAAATCATTCCGCTGA
>NZ_JANFYP010000050.1:0-7004 GCF_024460535.1 Blautia sp. MSK.18.38
TTGAAGGCTTCAAATTTCTTTCATCAACAAGATAATTGTAGTATTTCTTAATATCTGATTTCTTCAGCGTTGATATTCTTTTACTTCCAATCACTGGTCGCACAAAGGTATTGTACATATATTTGTAATTTTCAAAGGTATTATTCTTCAACCCTCTTTTCATATTTGCCCAAAGGTCAAATAATTCATCAATGGTTGTGTATCGTGCTTCGGTCTTAATACCATCACATTTATCTTTCTGAATACGCTTTTCTTTTTCTCTCAGGTCATCTAAAGTTCTTGCGTAAACAAATCTTCTTTTCATCTGGCTGTCCTGCCAGCTAAATTGATAAGTACCGTCTTTTCTCTGAACCTCTCCGGTTTTCAGAACAACCCTTGATTTATCTTTTCTTTTTGTCGCCATTGTGTCCTCCTAAATTCTAAACTGCTTATCTATATATTTGTCCAGTCGTTCCCTCACAATATGGATTTTATTGCCTATCCATATTGCAAAGGGACAACCTACTTGATTAGACAACTCACGCAACTTCGTTCTTCCTATACCGGAATATGCTGCGGCTTCTTCGATTGTCAGCCACTTTCTTTCCCATATCGGTTCTTCAGCATTGCTTATGAGTTTTTCCTGATATGTTCTTACTTCGGCAAGTAAGCGTTCATCATCATTCAAGGAAAGTAAGTTTTTCAATGTATTCATCAAAAATCCTCCTCTTAATCATTCGACGATTTCCTATATGAAGAACAAATGGGCATTCTTCTTGGCTTGTTAGTTTTCTCAGTCTTTCTCTACCTATGCCAGAATATTCAACTGCTTCATCAATCGTCAAATTAGACTTATGCCATATCGGCACATCATATTTTTTTCGGATAATCTTTTCTGTATCTGCCATTACGGAAGCACCTCCTTGTTTTTTTCTACCCTTATGATAATTAAAAAATGGCGATGAGCCTATTATGCGAACCGACCCATCGCACATTTTACAAATCAGCTATATCGAATACGCATTATCAAGATATTCGTCCAGTTTTCTTCTTTTAATCAGTCGCTTACTTCCATTCCAAAGAACAAAAGGGCAAAACTCCGAGTCGGACATTTCTCTTAATTTTCTTGAGCCAATACCACAATAAGCTGCGGCTTCTTCTACTGTAAGATTGGACTTCTTCCAGATAGGAATAATGATTTTATTTTCTGTCATTGCTTCCCCTCTTTTCTTTCTTTGATGAATATCTGTCGGTAACAACATAATCCCAACCATCTCCATCACACTTATCACATCTGTCTTTTCGCTTTGCAAATGGGTCAAGTCGCCTTACAATATAGTCCGGATTGTGGATGTAATCATTCAGGCACTTCGGGCATAGGCAGCGAATATTTTCTTTCCCCTCCGGCTTGTAAACCCAAAGTCCAAAAGTCTTTTTCAAAGTTGCGTTTATCTGCCTGAAAAGTTTATCGTCATCTACCGTACCTATGTATTCACGCAAATCCTCTCTATTGACTGTCCGTATCTGCTCCAGAAGAACCATTGACGGTTTCTTCAGTCCAAACTCCTCGCCAAGAATAATGTGCGATGGCAAATATCTTTTCTTGATTACACTTGTAACCGCTGCAACAATAATCGTCGGAGCATTCTGGTTATAATCGTCTGCCTGAATGACAAGCACCGGACGTTCTCCGCTTTGTACTGAACCACTGTTATCTCCAAAGTCATAGTAGAATAAATCCCCACGACAAATCATTTTTTCTTTCATATACATAACCTCACAAGAATCTAATTTTTAAAGTGTCATTCGTATCCGGAATGAAATAACCCCTTCACTCATTTGGACAAAGAGTGCTGAAATGCACACCCAAAATCAGAGATTTTCATAAAATTTGATAAAGTTTTTCTTTGCCGCAGCAATAGACTTATCTACGGAGCTGTAATATACTCCCTCCTGCTTTGCAATCGCTCTGGAACTCATACCGCAACACACATTCTTCATAAGGCGTTCCCTCTGAAGTGGCTGCAACATTGAAAGTGCTATTCTTGCTTTCCTGATTTCACACTGACGCAATTCTTCTCTTTCCAGTTCAAGCCTTTCTTCCTCTGCTCTTTCAAACGGGTCGTCAAACATAATGGCAAGTTCTTTATGGAACTGTGAGGACATTTCATCGTCATATCCATAGCAGTCAAGTGTGCGACTGCTTCTCTTTGCATACTTGTCCTCATTTCGGTTTGCATCGTCAATTACCTCTCCCTGTGCAATGGAAAGATGAACAAACGGAGAATATCTTTCTATAACAAAGGGATACTTCTCCCAAAGCTCTTTTACAGACAATTCCGTAATAATCGCCCATTTCTCATCTCCGGTATAACCGTTATATTCGTATTTAAGATTTATCAGTTTACAATCCTTTGCAAATAATTCTTCTTGTTCTGCTAATGTAAGTTTGTTTGTCATTTTCGTAATCTCCTTTGAATTTTGAAAAATTGATAAGTTTCAAAATTCGGAGATTACGGGTACTCAGCTATCTGGCACTGCCATGCGTTATAAAACATAAAAGTCCTTTCCCAAGTAAGGGAAAAGACCTAATACTGCACGAAGCATAATCGAATAAAACAGCAACAAAAAAAGCACCGTCGAATCTGGACAGCAAAGAATACTTCTATTCTTCACTTATCCGGCTTCGTACGGTGCTTGGTAGTTTAGCAAATAAATTGCTTATCTCCGCTTACTCGATTAGAAATCGTTTCGATATTTACTTGTAATCTTCATCGCCTGCAATTCCTGCCATATCCGTTCCTACGGATTCTTCGGAAGTAAGCGAGATTTAAGATGTGGACATTCTTGCATTTCTGACACTTCACACTCAAATGTCCGGTTGCGTCTGAAAAAACTCTCTGTATCCTGAACCCACAAATCGGGCAGAGAATATCACGCTCTTTCAGGCTTTCTGCTTCTACTCTTGACAGAAGCAATCTCTTTTGTATTTCAGGTGCTACCTGAGTCTGTAACCTCATTGCGAAACACCTCCCAGATTTAATTCGTTGGAAATGTATTCAAGGATATTGTGATACTCAAATAGTCCCATATCTCTCAATCTGATAACCAAGGCTGTATAAGATACTCCGATATAAGCTGCCATTCTACGAATAACTGCTTTATCCTTTGAAGTAATGGTATTATCGCCATAAACCTTTATCGGATTTGACTGATTATATTTCGCCAAGGCATTTTCAATAATTCTTCTCGGCATAAGAAGCGAGGCTCCCATTGTATCTGCCTGCCACTCAACAGACGCAAACATCTGAGCCAGTTCCTCTTTGGAATAACTACGCTCACTGTCATACTCTGCATGAAAGCGTCCTTCACTCGGCATTGCATACATCTTGCTCAAGATATGATGTGACGCTTCGTGTGCCATTGTAAACCTGCGACGTCCCTGCTCCTTTTCGGCAAGAAGAAATTTATCAAGTACGATGGTATCTTTCGGGAAAACAAAGGGAATAATTTTTCCGTCCTGATGTACCAGCAGTGGTGTTGCTCCATCTGCCAGAAAACCAATCCTGCCTGCATCATCTTCTGCAAAAAAAGCGTATTCAATTCGTAACATAAGAAATTCTGTAATGAAATGTTCTATGTCGATGGATTGAATCACTCGATTGCTAAACTTATTAGCATAAGCTGTTATCAAGCCTTCGCTGATTTCTTCCAACTCGGCTCTTGACATATAAATACTCAAGTTGTGTCCACCTCCGACTCCACCTTATCCGGCGGTGCAACTCCTCCGGCAAAGTTCTGTTGTATTTCCGCACTATCCAAATTGATTAGATAGCGAATTCCTTCAAGTGTTCTCATTCGTCTGTCCTCTGCTATAGTTCTTTGATGATGTGACAAGCCACACCCTGAATGCAGCACTCATCTACAATGATGTCTTTCATCTTCTTATTTTCCGGATGGAGAATGATTTTCTTATTCTCATCATCTCGGAAGTAACGTTTCAATGTATTCTGATTATCCACAAGGGCAACTACTATATCGCCATCATTGGCTTCTACCTGCTTTTTAATAACCACAAGGTCGCCGTCATCAATCCCTGCTTCAATCATAGACTGACCGCTTGCTCTTAATATGAAGAAATCTCCTTTTCCGAAAATAGCAGTAGGAAGTGATACATATTCTTCAATATTTTCTTCCTCATACTGAGGACTGCCACAAGGAATAGAACCTACAATCGGCGTCTGTGTCTGTTCGCCACTGTACTTACGGGTCACATTGGTGCTAATCTCCTGCCCGTCGTACTCAATCATATTCTTCTCAGCCATCTCTACCAAGTATTTATATGCTGTACCTCTGGCAATACCAACCGCTTCAGCAATCTTTGTAGTCGATGGGGATTGTCTGTTTTGCAGGTAATAATCCTCGATGTACTTTTTTATCTCACTCATAAGTTCAGGACTCTTGCTTCTCATACCTGCACCTCGCTTTCTTTTCTATCGGAAGCAGTTTGCTTTCGATAGTTTTATTATACCTGATACGAAGAAATTTTCAAGTAGGTTTTTCGCAAAAGAAAAGAGGTGTCGCAATTTGCTAACACCTCTCCATTCTTTAATATTGACTTTACGCTTTATGCAGACCATCTACATAAATGCAAATCTGCACTATTCATTCTCTTTCATATCTTCAGTAGCTTTTGTAAGCATTTGTCTGTATTGCTCTTTCAAGTTTTCCGGTGCAAGTATCTGTACTTTTCCATTAAAGCCAAACACCCAACCGAAAAAGGTAGGGCTGGCTGATACTTCGGTCTGTACCCTGAAAGACGTCATATCATACGCAAGGGTTGTCACATCTTCTCCGAAACGGTCAACCATTGTTTTCATCAGACTGTTATCACACCGTAAATCCACAAGAACTTTCTCGCCTGAGAACATAAAGAAAACTTCCTTTGTGTAATTTTCAATATCAAAATCATCAGGCATAGGAATAATGTCCTTATCCAATATCTCAGGTTTTGAAGCAATACGGTCTACTCTGAAATTGATAACCTTACTTTTCTTCTCAGAATATCCGAGAACATAATAATAGTCCCCACACCAGAGAAGTTTATACGGACTGAGCTTATACACTTCGCCCTTGTTCTTCAGAACCTTTTTCTTTAATCCAGTATAATCATAATACTGAAAAGAAATCTGCTTGCCTGCATTGATGGCGTCGTTTATAGCGTCAATAATGTAATATATCTGCTCATTATCCGGCTTAATGCGATTGACCACATAGTTATTACGCTTCAGCTTTGCCACCTGCCCCGGACTGGTCATCGTATGTATCTTCTCAATCAGAGTTTCGCTTTTCTTCTTTGTAATGAACTTCGATGACTCCACTGCATCTATCAGCAGTTTCAGTTCCGGCAATTCAAACTTACGGCTGGCTACAAAATATTTGCTCTGAGTAGAATGGATAGTAACAATATCCATTCCAAACTCCTGAAGTGCAGCAATATCTTTTGTGACCGTCGTTCTATGTGCAGATATTCCGTATTCATCATTCAATATATTGATTAGCTGCGTCGTCGAAAGCGGATGTTCCTCGTCCGTTCTTTCCTCTAATATTTTCTTTAAGTATAATATTCTCGGCTTTGTTTCCATTGTTTGCCCTTTCCAAGCTATTACTCATATAGTCCTTTGAACATTTCTCCCTGTATCACGCTGATTTGTTCAATCGGAATTACTGTTTCATCCTGCATAATCAGTTTGCGTTCAAATTCATCAATCTTTTTCACTATGCCGGAATGCGTGAGATATGCTCCTCCGGATTTTTTATCATCAGGCACGAAATAAGTTATTGATATTTCCTGTTCTGTGCCGATATTATCTCTAATCATATTTAATTGGTCATTTAATTTCATAATGACTTCATCGCTTAACTCTAACCGTTCATCTGTTAGCCTTGCAGTCTCTTTAATGGCTGCATCGTGTCCTGTAAGTGCCGCAAAAGGTGCAAACTGTGCTGCTCTGTCGTGAAGTGACATACGAGGATGGTTCTTCGATGTCGGATTCGGCAGATTGATTATATCGTCATAGGAATGTTCATCCATCTGTTACAGCACCTCCTTTGCTCGACAAATTTGAATTTATACCCGGTACTTGTCTCGATTTATAGTCATATCAACCAAATGAAATACAAGTAAGATAATAAAAAAAACGGAAACTATTATTATTCCTGCACCCAGCTTGATAAAATCAATTATACCGCCAAGACAAAAGAGCATTGCCCATGTCTTAATCCGTTTTCCAGTAACTCTGCATATTTTCTCTGTATTTAATCCAGTATAATCTCCTGATAAAAACAGCACACTTCTTTCTGTATTCCTTGATTTGATAAAAAATCTTCCAACAAAAAAGAGAACAGTTGCCATCAGTAAATCAATAAATATAATTATTATTTTCATTTTCAACACCTCTAATTCTAAGTTCACAACTACCGATTTTCTCAATTCTCCAAACTTGAATTTATATAATTATTCCTCTAACTTTCCCCATTTTATAGGCTTTCCCGCCTGTCCATTAGTGAAATGATATGTAGTTTCCCTTATTTTTGCCCTTATGAGATAATCACAAGGGAAATAAGGGAAATTTTTTAGTCATTGCCCACCACTTTATCAAGAAGCCGAACTGATTTTCGTTTCGCATCTCTTGTGGAGTGAGCATAGACGTTCATTGTGGTACTGACATCTGAGTGTCCCAACAATTCCTGCACATCTTTTGGGGCAGCTCCATTTGCTAAAAGGTTGCTTGTATAGGTGTGACGTAACTGGTGGAAATGAAAGCCTTCAAATCCCTCTAATGTTTTTGCCACCTTTCTGCAAACAGTCCCCAAAGTAGTTGGAAGTTCCAAACAACCATCCGGTCTTAAACAGACGAAAGAAATTTCTTTATAATCTGTCGGGACTTCCTCTGTTCTGTCTAAACAATAATATTCGTAGTACACTCTGTTTTTCTCTTTGACCTCTTTGTAGTAGTTCGTGT
>NZ_JANFYP010000051.1:0-6831 GCF_024460535.1 Blautia sp. MSK.18.38
CATGGAATCGAGGTGTCTTTCTTTTATGCAAAATCACGAACTTGCTCATTTATAGTTTCTAGGAGGATTTTCTTATGAAAAAGACAAAGAAACTGTTAGCATGTTTGATCGCAGCAGCCACCATGTTTACCATGGGAAGTACGGCGTTTGCGGCAGAAACTGCAGAAGCTGAAACGAAAACACCTGTAGATTCTGTTACATTAACAAAAAGTTATAAGCTGGAAGTAGCTGATATGAAATCCCCGGCAGAAACTTTTAACTACACTGTAACAGCAGCTAATGTTACAGATGCAGCCAGCAATACTACAAAAGATAATATGCCGATGCCTAAAGTTGTTGCCTATACGACAGAATATACGGAGGGTGAAGCAACAGTAGAGGGTAAGGAGAAAACTTTTACCATTGAACTTCCAAATTATAATAGTGTAGGAATTTATTATTATACAGTTGCAGAAACTAAGGGTAATACTCTGGGTGTAACATACGATGAAAAAACGGTTACACTGAAAGTCACTGTTGTTAATAATAAGTCAGGAGATGGTTTCGACAGATATGTTACTGTTTATAAAAATATATCCAGTAACGAAAGTAGAAAACTTACAGAAGGTCAGAATGCATTTGAAAATACGTATTCAGCAAATTCTTTACCTGTAAAAAAAGTTGTAACTGGTAATCTTGGTGATAAAAATAAATTTTTCACTGTAACAGTAACTTTAAAAAATAATACAGGAAAGACAATGTCCAGTGATATTTCTTATAAAGTTGGAGAGGCAACAAATACTATCAAAGCAAGTGATTGGGAAAATAATATAGCAACAGCAGAAATCAACCTGAAACATGACCAGACAATTGCTTTCACAAATTTACCATTTGGTGTGACATATGATGTAACTGAGGCAGATTATACTAAAGATAAAGGTGGTTATGACGCCCCAGTGTATACGTATACAAATACTAATAAAACAGTTAATAAAACTTCTCAGAATGTGACAATTACTAACAACAAAGGTGGCGACATCGACACCGGCGTCAACCTCACAACTCTCCCATACATCCTCGTATTCGCAGGCGTGATCGTAATCGCAGGTGCAGCATTCATCACCAGAAGACGTAAATACGAAGACTAATGATCATCCAGGCAGCAGAGAGGAGGCAGTATGAACGCATCTAAGTTTTTTCTGAAAGCAGCCAACTCTCTGGTCACTGCCGTTGTAGCATTGTTTCTGATCCTGGCGGCGGCGTATTCCGGGTATGCACTCTGGGATAACGCACAGGTCTATGGCGCTGTGGACGACATTCAGTCACAGCTCTTAAAACTGAAGCCCGACCCGGAACAGAAAGACGGAGGCGCTTCTTTTGAAGAACTCCGAAAGATCAATCCGGACGTTTGTGGATGGATCACACTGGATCATACAAAGATCGACTATCCGATCCTTCAGGGAGAAGATAACCTGACTTACATCAATACCGATGTATACGGTGATTTTGCTTTGTCAGGAAGCATCTTTCTGGATTCCGGCTGTGACAGGAATTTTCAGGGGAAATATTCTCTCCTGTATGGTCATCACATGGCAGAGCATAAGATGTTCGGAGATCTGGATCTTTACAGAAAAAAGAAATTTTTTGACAAAAACACTACAGGTACACTGATTCTGCCTGACCGTTCCTACAAGCTGGAAATCTTTGCATGTATGCAGGTTTCCGCATCTGAGGATTCTATTTTTGCAACGGGAAAATGGCAGGCGGACACCAGCGGACTTGTGGATTTTGTCAGAAAAAACGCGGAACATGTCCATCAGCAGACGATGGACAACATTGGAAAGTCCGAAGATTTTTCCCAGATACTGGCAATGTCAACCTGCTCTTCGGAATTTACAGATGCAAGAACAGTTCTTCTGGCGGTAATGAAACCTTATTCGCCGGAGACGTAAGGAGGGGATGAAGACGAATATACGAAAATTTCCGGCAGTGCTCCTGCTTGCGGTTCTGTGCCTGACAGTTTTTCCGATTTCAGCTATGGCAGCTGGAGTTGCGGAAGTAAAGATTCCTGTCAGCGTGGAATTGTCAGGTGAGAAGCCATCTCCGGACGAAACTTATACGATCATTCTTCAGGGTGAGGACGAAGCACCCATGCCGGAAGAAAATACGATCACGATCACAGGTGCGGGGAAAGCAGAATTTCCTGCAGTGGAATATGCTGTTCCTGGCGTATACACTTACAGCGTTTCCCAGCAGCCTGGAAAGCTGGAAAACGGACATTATGACAATACCGTTTATTATGTGAAAGTAACAGTAACGAACGGAGAGTCCGGTGATCTGGAAGCAGTTGTGGTTGCACATACCGATGCACAGATGAACAGCGAGAAACAGGATATCGGCTTTGTGAATTCCTACGATCCTGTGGATACGCCGACACCTGTACCGGAAAATACACCGACACCACTTCCGGAAAAAACTCCGACTGCAGTGCCGACCAGAACTCCGGCAGCGACCATAACGAACACGCCGATAAAACCTGACAGCAATCCGCCTGCTTCCGGAACTTCTTCCTATACGGGAACTTCTTCCTATGCAGGAAATACTGGTTCCAGTCATGTAAAAGCTATGCCAAAAACAGGAGATAACACAAACATTGCAAAATGGATCGCAGTGATCTGCGTTTCCGGATGTGTGGTATTACTGGCAGCAGTATTTGTCAGAAGAAAAAAGAAAACGGATAAATAACAGGATCCGGACAGCGGTGCGGCAGGAAAAATTTCTACCGCATCGCTTTTTTTGACGAAATGTGAGGGACAGAGGATGGCAAACGGACTTAAACTGGAAGGTCAGAGATTTGGTCATCTGACGGTACTGAAAAAACTGGATGAGCGGGAAAACAGGTATGTTGTATGGCTGTGCAGATGTGATTGTGGAAATGAGATAAAAGTAAATACCAGACATCTGATGCGTGGGACTGTAAAGGACTGTGGATGTATTCCGGAAAACAGTGCCAAGAGAGGACCGGTGGCAGAAGACCTTACAGGCCGGCGTTTCGGGAAACTTGTGGCAGTAAAAAAACTGGAAAGTAAAAACGGCAGGACCAGGTGGGAATGTCGCTGTGACTGCGGGAATATGCATATTTCCACTGCACACAGCCTGAAAGCCGGAAAATGTACCAGCTGCGGTTGCGGCCATTATGTCAGAGGTCGCGGGATCACCGACATCAGCGGACAGCGTTTCGGGCGGCTGACTGCTCTCTATCATACAGATAAAAGGAGCAAAAAGGGCTCTGTGTTCTGGCATTGTCGGTGTGACTGCGGAAATGAAGTGGATGTGACAGAGGATGGCCTTCTTCATGGTAATTACAGAAGCTGTGGCTGTCTGAGACAGGAGATATGGAAGGAACTTCCCGGGCAGCTGCATATGGTAGATGGAACCTGTGTGGAGATGCTGGAAAAAAGAAAGCACCGCAGTGATAATACCAGCGGATTCCGTGGCGTCTATCAGCTGCGGAATGGAAAATACCGTGCTACCATCGGATTCAAGGGGAAACGATTTTATATCGGAACTTTTGTGGATTATCAGGATGCGGTCCAGGCCCGCCAGGAAGCGGAATCTACCATCCACGAAGGCTTTGTCCGCGCCTGGTACAGCTGGAACCGGCAGGCAGAAAAAGATCCCGGCTGGGCCAGAAATAATCCCCTGGTATACGAGATCCAACGGATCAACGGAGAGTTTCAGGTGACAACGAATATGAAAGAAAAAGAACTGCTGAAGTAAACTGAATATTCTCACATAAGCTGTCGCGTTAATGTGCTACAGCTTATTTTTTTGAAAAATACCGATAAAAATGTGGACAAAACCGAAAATAATGGTTAATATATACACATGCCTAAAAATCAAAAAATGAAAATTATACGAAATATATAATATAAACCCGGAACGGATAAAAAATATATAGACATATTTACAAATCGACATCGCGGATATCAATACCGGAAGAAGTGGTGAAATAACGGGAGGAAGAGAATATGCTGAAATTTTTTAAAGGAAAAGATAAAGGAAATTTAATCTATGCACCCTGCAAGGGTAGAGTGGTTCCCCTTGCGGAGGTTCCGGACCCTGTCTTTGCGGACAAGGTACTGGGTGACGGTTTTGCAGTGATCCCGGCAGACGGCAGGATATATGCTCCGGCAGACGGTGAGGTGGCAATGGTATTTGATACGCTTCATGCAGTTACGCTGACAAGCACTCAGGGCGCGGAAATACTGATACATATCGGACTGGATACAGTCACACTTAAGGGCGAACCCTTTAAAGCGCACGTTGCAGCAGGTGACAAGGTTAAAAAGGGTGATCTTCTGATAGAGGCTGATCTGGACAAAATTGAGAAAGCCGGTTTAAACACGATTATCCCGGTTCTGATCTGCAACACAGATGATTACGGAAAGATAAGCCTCCAGAAGGAGGGGGATGTTTCGGCGGATGAAGCCGTCCTCAAGCTTTCATGATCATCTTCATGCAGCTGACAGGCTTATAGCAGCCCGGAGATAGTAGCAATTTTCGGGGTGTTATAACCGGAGTAATCCGGTCAAATATATTTATTTTAAGGGAGGGGAAATATATGAAATTTCTTCAAAAACTGGGAAAAGCGTTAATGCTTCCAGTGGCAGTACTGCCGATCTGTGGTATCCTCATGGGTATCGGATACTGGTTATGTCCGGCAACTATGCAGGGTGGAGACATTCATGGCGCAGCCAATCTGATCGGTCTGTTTCTGGTTAAGGCAGGCGGAGCTCTGATCGACAACATGGCAATCCTTTTTGCTATCGGTGTTGGTGTCGGTATGTCAGAAAAGAATGACGGAACCGGCGGAATCGCTGCACTTGCATCCTAGCTGATGCTCACAACACTTCTTTCTACAGGATTTGTTACAACCATCATGCCATCAATCGCTGACAGTGCAACAAAAACTCTTGCGTTTGACAAAATTGCGAATCCTTTTATCGGAATCCTTGCCGGTATCATCGGATCTACATGCTATAACAAATTCAAGAGCACCAAACTTCCTGACTGGCTTTCCTTCTTCAGCGGCAAGCGCTGCGTAGCGATCATCGCAGGAGTGGTTTCCATTATCGTATCTGTTGTATTACTGTTTGTATGGCCATTACTTTTCAGTGCACTTGTAGCATTAGGAAAAGCAATCGCAGGTATGGATGTTGTTGGTGCAGGTATCTATGCATTCCTGAACCGTCTGTTGATCCCTACCGGATTACATCACGCACTGAACAATGTATTCTGGTTTGACACCATCGGACTTGGTGATCTTCAGCACTTCTGGGCAGGTGAAACCTCTGCAGATGTATCCTGGAGCCTTGGAATGTACATGTCCGGATTCTTCCCATGTATGATGTTTGGTATTCCTGGTGCAGCACTTGCAATGGTTAAATGTGCGAAACCTGCAAAGAAAAAAGTTGCCATCGGTCTTGTTGCATCTGCAGCGATCTGTGCATTTATCTGTGGTGTAACTGAGCCGTTCGAGTTTGGATTTATGTTCCTTGCTCCTGGCCTTTATGTAATTTATGCATTACTTTACGGTATCTTCACCATGATCACAGTTGCTCTTGGATTCCGTGCAGGCTTCAGCTTCTCTGCCGGTGCGATGGATTTACTTTTCTCATCCTCACTTCCGGCAGCACAGAAGACATTGCTCATCCTTCCTCTTGGAATTGCAGCATTCATCGTATTCTATGTTGTATTCCTTTTTGCCATCAAGAAATTTGATCTGAAGACTCCGGGAAGAGAAGACGATGACGATCTTGAGGCAGAGAAGAATATCGAGCTTGCAAATGATGACTATACTGCTATTGCCGCGAAGATCCTTGAAGGCTGTGGCGGAAAAGAGAACATCACAAGCATCGATAACTGCATCACAAGACTGAGACTTGAGGTTAAGGATATTACAGCTGTAAATGATAAGGTGATCAAATCTGCAGGTGTTGCAGGCGTGATCAAACCTGGAAAAACTTCTGTACAGGTTATTATCGGAACCAAGGTTCAGTTTGTTGCAGATGCATTTTCTGCGCTTTGTAAATAATGGCTTTTTTGGAGTTAGGTATTTGTTAAAATAATTATGGGGGCAGCAGAACTGTGAAAACGGTTCTGCTGCTGTTTTTTTGTATACCTTATATTGACCGATACTTTCAAAAAGCGTACAATGTTACTTCGATAAAAAGCAACCGGTCAGTGCGTTTACAATTGCAATATTTCTACAGGGGGAATGAAGTTAATGAAATCCTGCATATTTCACAAAAAATATCTTTTAGCCGGCATATATATTATTTTTGTTCTGTTTACCTGCTGTAATTCCCGATTTTATCATACACCGCTGGCAAAAATATGTTCCGTAACAGAAAAACAGACTCTGAGCAGAGAAGGAACCAGGGGCTCAAAAGAATATTACTATACTCAGAATATTACGGCACGGATATTAAACGGTCCGCATAAAGGGAAAAAAATAACGGTCTCTAATGAATATACATCTTCTCAGGTTCAGACCAAGAAATATCATAAAGGAGACACCGTTCTTTTAAGCGGTTCAAAGGAAAGCCCCGGAAAAACGATACGTTCTGTAAAAAGGGATGGGTATCTGGCATTACTGGCAGGAGGATTATTTTTTCTTCTGATCTGCATTACAGGAAAGCAGGGATTTTACACGATCATATCATTGATACTGAATACAGTCATATTTGCGTATGGATTTCAGGCTTTTACAGAAGGGAAAAATATTTTAAATACTATAAATGAGCAAATTTGAAAAATTGCACAAAACTACACTGCGAATTTCATAAA
>NZ_JANFYP010000052.1:0-6643 GCF_024460535.1 Blautia sp. MSK.18.38
TGTTGTTTTATTTCTTCACTTTCTCAGTGATTCACTTCTGGCAAGGTGTCTGTATGCTTCGATACTCAGCGCACTATGCGTTGCGATCTCTCGCTTTGAATCTCAGGCGAGGGGAGGCAGGCTGCTGGTGGTGACGTTAGCGGAGCCCCCGTCAGCGAGGTGAGGATAGCTGCTGCCACCGAGCGCACTGTTTGAGCGAAGCGAGTTTGCGCGAATGGCAGCAAACCGGCGCCGCAGCCGAGCAGGGGGCGCAGCGTGTCACCACCAGCAGCCTGCCTCCCCTCGCCGTCCCTTCACCAACCGAAGTACCACAGCCACCACTACCTCCCAGCCATCCAGCGCAGCGCCGATGGCCCAAAACCTCCCGAGCAGCCACCCCAATCTCTCACAACCGGGGCAGCCACCCTAAGCCACAACATCACAACATTCACACCATCCGATACAACTCCAAAACATCCTCCGTATAAACCCCAGGCCGCTCATAAACCACCAGCGGCCGCTCAACCCGGATCCTGGAATTCCCGCCCTTACAAGCCTCGATCAACACCATATTCGGCTCCTTATCAATAAAAGGATACACCAGCTGCATCCTCTTAGGCTCCAGCTTATACTTCGTCAAAGTCGCCATCAGCTCCACCAGCCGAAACGGCCTGTGCACCAGAAAAAACCGCCCCCGGTCCTTCAGGACCCGGGCAGCCTGACAAGCCACATCATCAAACGAACACAAAATCTCATGCCTCGCGATCGCCTTCGGAAGATGCGGATTCGTCAACCCATGCTGCCCGATCATATACGGCGGATTACACGTCACCACATCAAAAGAAGCCGCCCCAAAAATCCCGGCAGCCTCCCTGATATCACCCTCAACGATCCGAACCCTGTCCTCAAGACCATTATACCTCACACTACGGTCAGCCATCTCCGCACACTCATGCTGGATCTCCAGCCCCGTGAAATGCTCCCCATCCGTACGATCAGAAAGCAAGATCGGAATGATCCCCGTACCGGTCCCCATATCCAGCGCAACCTCACCCCTCTTCACCCGGGCAAAACCAGACAACAGAACCGCATCCATCCCAAAGCAAAACTTCTTCGGATCCTGGATCACAAACAACCCATTCTGAAGATCATCCACACGCTCACCGCAATAAACCAGATCACTTCTCATTCGGCTTCGAATCTCCCTTTTTAACCTCTTTCTCCTCGTGGTCAGCAGAACCACCCTTACCCTTTTTTCTCTTAGGGCGGAACCTCAGATCACGGACCGGAAACTCCTGGATCTCCTTCTCGTCATTCACCTCAACCACGATCTTAACCATCTGCCTGAGAACATTCACACTCTGGACCGTACCCGAAACACCCTGCGGCGTCGTTACCATATCACCGATACCCGGAAGATTCCGGTTCAGCTCCTCATAAGTCTCCTGCTCATTCTTCAGACAGCACATCAGACGACCACAGACACCAGAAATCTTCGTCTGGTTCAGAGAAAGATTCTGCTCCTTCGCCATCTTGATGGAAACCGGCGCAAACTCCGAAAGATACGTATGACAGCAAAGCGTCCTTCCACAGATACCAATACCGCCAAGGATCTTCGTCTCATCACGGACACCGATCTGACGAAGCTCGATCCTGGTCTTAAACACAGACGCCAGATCCTTAACCAGCTGCCGGAAATCAATACGGCCATCCGCTGTAAAATAAAACAGCACCTTGTTATTATCAAAGGTATACTCCGCATCGATCAGCTTCATATCAAGCCCATGCTCACGGATCTTCTTCTTGCAGATCTTAAAAGCCTCTTTCTCCTTCTGGCGGTTCTCAGCCTCATGGTCCTCGTCCTCCTTCGTTGCAACACGGAGAACCTCCTTCAGCGGATGGACTACCTCGTCCTCCTTCACGCTGCGCGGCTCCAGGACAACACGGCCATACTCCACACCACGGGCAGTCTCCACGATCACATGATCGCCGACCTTCACCTTATAATTCTTAGGATTAAAATAATAAATCTTACCAACGTTACGAAATCTGACTCCAACTACCTTTTCCATTCTATTTCTCCCTAATTGTCAGGAACAGGAGCTCCAGGGCAAGTTCGAGATTAACATTGGCACGGAGACGCACCTTCGTCTTCTCCAGTGCCTCAAGGATTTTTTCGATATTCTCATAAGAACGCTCGCTGGCCTGCTCTCTGATAAAATTAATCTCCTGTTTAAAAACCAGGTTGTCAATTTCCCTTGTTGCCTTAAACATCAGAACATCGCGGAACCAGAACTGGAAAATATCCAGATAATCATTGATATTATTCTTATCAGCAGTCAAAGTCTTGATCGCCTCTGTCAGCTCATAAACCTCCATGGAATTGGCATATTTCAAAATCTTCAGGGCATTGGCAGTCATATCCGCAAACTCCTGAGAAGTCGCAGCCTCCTTCGCCTTGCCGATACTGCCCTGCGCATAAGACGCATCGATCTCAGCCTGATAATCCGGCACCTGAAGATGCTCCATCAGATATTCCTTCACAAGACTGTCATCCACCACCTTCAGATCCAGACGCACACATCTGGAACGGATCGTAGGAAGAAGACTGTCGATATTGCTTGTCAGCAGCATGATCACCGCATATTCCGGCGGTTCCTCGATAGTTTTCAAAATGGCATTCTGCGCCTGCACCGTCATCATCTCCGCATCCGGAATGATATAGATCTTATACGGACTGCAGTACGGCTTGATATCCACATCACGCACAACCTGGTCACGCACCTCGTCAATGCTGATGCTTCCAGGCTTCTCATGAGTTACTGTAATGATATCCGGATGATTCTTGCCGATCACCTTCTTACAGGAATCACAAGTCATACACGGTTCAGACTCTCCCGATTCGCACTGCAGCGCTGCCGCAAAAGTCCCCGCAAGAAGCTTCTTGCCGGATCCCGGTTCCCCTGTAAAAATATAAGAGTGGGATACCTTCCCTGTCTCTATCGCATTCTTCAAATGCCTGATTATATCGTCATGGCCGATGATGTCATGAAATCCTGCCATAAGAATCACCTCTTTCTGCCTTTTGTGCCCTCCGTTATACCCGGCGGACATCTTTCAACTAATTATAACATAATCTTCTGTATAAAAAAAACTATTTTTCCTTATTGTACAGATTTTATATAATTTACGATCTCCTTCACACATTCATCCAGATTATGATTCTCAAAACGCTTCCATATACCTGCTTTAAGAATATTTTCCTCGGAAAAATCATTCTGGTCTGCAAGAAAACGCCTGCACATCTCCTCGTACTTCGGCACCTCCTGGGTCTTCTCCCTGGCAAGCGCACGCTCCAGACGCTCTCCGTCTTCCACCTCTATATAAATAGGCCACATCACTTCATTGCCGTAATACTCCCGGAGCCTCACAAAAGACTCCAGTGTACCGATCCCCAGATAGCTGTCATTACCCACAGACACCTGCCCGTCATCCGCAGTAAAATATGTCCACGGCCCGTAAACTGTCTGATAAGTACGCGCCTCGATCAGCTTCCCGTTTCTTCGGAACTCCTTCAGTTTATTCTCATCTGCAAAAAAATATTCTCTTCCGTTCTCCTCTCCATCCCGGATCGGACGGGTAGTATAGATCACAAGCCGCTTAAGCCCCAGCTCCTGATTCCCCTCCAGCTGTCTGTAAATACTGTCCTTACCGGAAGAGCTTTTTCCCATAATGTAAAAAATCTTTCCCATATGTCTCCTCTGCTACATCTCATTTCTCACAACACACACCGTCTCATTGGTCTGGTCGCTCAGGCCCTGGACCTCAAAGCCCTGTTCCAGGTATCTTCTCACATTTTTTACGAAATGTCCAGAAATCTGTTCCCCCGGAACGATCAGCGGGATCCCCGGCGGATAAAGATACGCAAACTCCCCGGACGTACGTCCGATACACTCATCCAGCGGACACCGCTCACTCTCCGCATCCATAGCCTGGGAGATCCGCATGATTTGCTTCATTTTTCCGTTTTTCAAAGGCTCCTTCTCCACAGCCTCTTCTCTATATTTTAACGATTCACGGCGGTCGATCTCTTCAATAGCATCACAAAGCCGCTCAAAGCCCTCCGCCGTATCACCCACAGCCGCCAGCGCCAGCACATAATTCTCCGCCTCCATCTCCATTTCCAGATGAAACTCCCTCCGGAGGATCTGATGCAGCTCCCGGCCGTTCAGCGAGCTGTCCACAGTAGAAAGCAATATCTTGGATCTGTCAAAATCAAAAACTCTCTGGCACTCACAGGCCTGCGGCGTTACCAGCCGGATATACTTACACTCGGAAAGACGCCTGCGTGCTTTTTCCAGATTCTCCGTAAACACACGGAACATCTCATCCCCCTCACGCTCCAGCTTATCCATGCACGCATCAATGCTGCTCATAAGAATATAAGAAGGACTGCTGCTCTGATAGATTCCCAGAAAACGCTTCAGTTTTTCCCGGCTCACACGCTCACTGCACAGGTGGATCACCCCCGTCTGGGTCAGACAGGGCAGCGTCTTATGCACACTGTTGATCACCACATCCGCACCAAGCTGCGCCGCAGACACCGGAAAATAATCCGAAAACCGAAAATGCGCCCCGTGAGCCTCATCCACGATCAGCGGCACACCATAGTGATGCGCGATCTCCGCGATCCTCGCCACATCCGACACGATCCCGTCATAAGTCGGCGAAGTGATCAGCACCGCCTGGATCTCCGGATTTTCCGCCAGATACATTTCCACACGGCCGGGTGAAATCCCTCCGTTTATCCCCAATTTCGGATCCTCATGTGGATAAATATACGTGGCACTCAGCTCCCGCAGATAAATTGCATGGTAAACCGCCTTATGGCAGTTCCTTGCCACCAGGATCTGTCCCCCCTTATCCACAGCCGCAGACACCGCCGCCAGGATCGCCCCGGAGCTTCCATTAATACTGTAAAAACTCTCCGGCACACCATAAAGCCGTGCGACATCCTCCTGCGCCCTTTTCAAAATATCCTCAGCATGATGCAGGTTATCAAACCCGTCAATCTCCGTAATATCCCTCTCTACCGGAAAATCCCCCTCCACAGCCAGCGGATTCCTCTTATGCCCCGGCATATGAAACGGATAAAAATCACTCTTACCGTACGCTTCCAGTTTCTTGTATAATCTGTCTTCCATAATTCGTCCTTTTCATCCTAAAAACAAGGAGGGGCTATCACCAGACGATATTCCCCTCCATTTTTATCACATCTCAGCAAAATCGATCCTCAGGTCCTCATAGATCCCCACCTTGATCGAATCCTGAAATGTATACTGCTCCGTATCCTCATTTTCAAAATCATACACCATTATCAGCTTCTTCACAGGATCCACGATCCAGTACTCTCTCACACCGGCAGTCCTGTATTTAAACAGCTTGGTATAGTAATCCATACGCCTGCTCGCCGGAGAAACGATCTCGATGATCCAGTCCGGAGCACCCTTGCATCCCCTGTCATCCAGCTTATCCGGATCACAGATAACAGAAACATCCGGTTCCACATAAGTATTCGTCTTCTCATCCAGATACACAGCAAACGGTGCAGCAAACACCTCACATTTCCCCTTATTAGACTCTATATAGTTACCTATCTTTCTGGACAAAATACTCGAAATCCTCTGATGCATCGTATTCGGCGGCGCCATATAATAAATATGTCCATCGATCAGTTCCGCTCTTTCACCCTCCGGCAAAGCATAAATATCCTCTATCGTATAAATTCTTTCCCTCAACAGCGGCATATCTCCACTCCTCTCAAAAGCACTCAGCAGATCATACACCATCATTCCGATCTGCACTCATACCCGCCTGCAGCAGCTCCATCCGAAGCCTTCCCCACAGGCTCACACCTTAAACCGATACCCCACCCCCCAGATCGTCTCAATATACTGAGGCTTGGCCGTATTAAACTCGATCTTCTCACGGATCTTCTTGATATGCACCGTAACCGTAGCGATATCACCCACAGACTCCATATCCCAGATCTCCCGGAAAAGCTCCTCCTTTGTAAAAACCCTGTTCGGATTCTCAGCCAAAAAAGTCAAAAGATCAAACTCCTTGGTAGTAAACGTCGTCTCCTCACCATTGACCCACACACGCCTGGCCGTCTTATCGATCTTAATACCGCGGATCTCGATCACATCATTCTTATGCACATTAGAACCAACCAGCCGGTTATAACGCTCCATATGCGCCTTCACACGGGCAACCAGCTCACTTGGACTGAACGGCTTGGTCATATAATCATCCGCACCAAGACCCAGTCCCCGGATCTTATCGATATCATCCTTCTTGGCCGAAACCATAATGATCGGCGTATTCTTCTCCTCACGGACCTGCCGGCAGATATCAAAGCCATCCACCTCCGGAAGCATCAGATCCAGGATGATCAGATCAAACTCCTCCTTCATGGCACGAACAAGCCCCGTATCACCACGGTTCTCGATCTCCACCTCAAACCCCGAAAGCTCCAGATAATCCTTCTCCAGATCTGCGATCGCTTCCTCATCCTCTATAATCAAAATCCTACTCATTCATCGGTACCTGCCACTCAAAATATGTGTAAATATACTCACATCGAGATAACGTAGACTCTCAC
>NZ_JANFYP010000053.1:0-6590 GCF_024460535.1 Blautia sp. MSK.18.38
TCTTTTAGGTATTGACTATAACTAGCTGGTCTTATAAATATATTAATACACAGCATATATTACTGTTGTATCTGAATTATTTTGTAATCTTAGCACGAAAGTCAAGTGTTTTTAGCATTTCCAGAGTCCATGAAGATTGCAGTATGCGTATACTTCTTCTACATATTCTCCATCACAGAGGCAGAAATCCGCAATAGGTTCCTGTCCTGGAATTAGCTGTTTTCTATAAATACCCTGATTTGTATTTAGTGTAATCCATTCAATGAAATGATTATCAAGCATTGGATGTTTTATTTCACCGACCACAACATGTACATGCTGTTTGTCCACTGTATATACAGGTACATGCTTCTCAACAGCAGCATCTGTCACTCCAGCTTTTAACTCATGCATAGCCTCTCCGCAACACATTACTGGTACGCCTTGATCCTTTAACATTTCAATAATGTTTCCACAATGATTGCATACATAATATTTTACTTCCATCTTTTTTATCTTCCTATGTTTAAAATTTAAAATCCAATTGTTTCTATAACTTTCTTCAAAGCATCCGTCGATTCTTAAACTTTAATGCTTCTTTACCAACCGATGCAGAACCAACAAAGCCACAGCCTATCATTACTGCTTTTTTTAATAATCACTTTCTTCTTTGTAATAATCTCCTTCTCTTTAATAGTTCTCTTCACGTATTTCGAAATAACTCTGTGGATGGTTACATACTGGACATATCTCAGGTGCCTTTGTTCCTACCACAACATGTCCACAGTTACGGCATTCCCATACCTTAACTTCACTCTTTTCAAACACCTGTGCAGTTTCAATATTCTTAAGAAGTGCACGATATCTCTCTTCGTGGTGCATCTCAATCTGTTTATTGTCAATAGATAATAGTAATAATTACTATTATTATAATAATCAATATTACTGATTACCTTTTATTTAAAATAATCATTCAATCATCATTTTTTCCGTTCAAAAACATATTCTGCATCTGATGATAAATCAGAGCGGAATGAATAGCCTAGTCTATCAAATTTCTTAATATCCTCAGGATTTTCAATTCTGTTTTCAGCCATGAACCTAACCATTTCACCACGGGCCATCTTAGCATATGTACCTTTTGTCACCAGTTTATCTCCTGATAACTCACAAAATGTAATCGTAATGTATCTATCCTGTCGTGTCAGATATTTTTCTATGCACTTAGAGTATTCTTTCGATGCCAGATTGATTATAATCCTGCTGTTATCAATCACTGAGCGGTATAATAAATCTCCCCAGTACTCATACAGATTTTTTGTTTCTCCTATTCCAACCTTCGCCTGCATTTCCAAACGATAAGGTGTCACACCATCCCTTGGTTTTAGCACACCATAAAATGCAGATATTATTCTCAAATGATTTTGTACATACTCGAATTGACTGTCCTCAAACACGGATGGAGCCATATATTGAAAAGCAATTCCTTCATATGATAAGACAGCTGGGGTAAGTAAATGATAAAGATCCATGTTTTCCAATCTATTGAAGTTCTGTTCTGTAATTTTGTCATTACATTTCCAGATAGTCTTCAGTTCTTCTTTTGACTTACTTTTCAACCAACTTTGTATCTCTGTCGTCTTTTCAATAAATTCAGGCAATCCATCCGGCGCTATGCTGTCAGTATCTGTAATCATCTTTTTAGCAGGGGATAATATTATCTTCATTAATCTAATTCCTTGAGCATATTTTCAGGATCATCTGCAGCCTTGACTTTATCATTTGCCTTTATAATAATCCCCTGTTCATCAATAAGATATGTGGTTCTTACTACTCCCATAGAGACTTTGCCATAATTTTTCTTTTCTTTCCATACATCATATGCTTCAATAACTTTCCGCTCTGGATCTGCTAAAAGTGTAAATGTCAATCCATATTTTTCCTCAAATCTCTTATGAGAGGATACAGAATCCTTACTGACTCCAAGAATAACTGCTCCTTTTTCGGTAAACTGAGGGTATCGCTCAGAAAACCCACATGCCTGTTTCGTGCATCCCGCTGTATTATCCTTGGGATAGAAATATAAAATCACTTTTTTTCCTGTATAATCCGATAATCTATGTATTTTCCCATTTTGATCTGGCAACTCAAAATCCGGTGCCTTAACCCCTACTTCCAACATTATTTATCCCTCCCTTTCTGTATCTTTCTCTTTATTCGCCTTTTTCTTCCTATTCCCGGTAATCATTTTATGACCTGTATATATCGCCATTACCATACATAACATAGAACTTAAAGCAAAGTATTTGTGACTTGATTTTTGCTTTTTATATCCAGTGTAAAAAGTCCCAAGCATTGTGATCAATGCTCCTACTGACCAATATTTATGTGCTTTCATGTAATTCCTCCATTTTTTCAGTGTATTCAATTCTAATTATACGCTACCATATTCCTATGTCAATTTGATAATAGAGCATTCCTATAAATTTTTTCAAAATATCATTGTCAAAACTATGTATTGTTATCCTTTAATTTTTCTTTGAAATAATTGACAAAAAGCTTGCTTTCAGGAGATTACTATTTAATCTCTTTTCCATCTATATATAGTTGAAATTTATCAGGATTATTGACAACATCATAGTCCTTTCCGTATTCTACAGGTCTATATTCGGCTGTCATTACCGATTCCCCGTCTTCAATATCCTCTTTCCATAAATAGATGTTCATATCAATGCTCGTCGCATATCCTCTGTCTGTGGAGAATTTTGTCGAATGAAAAGAGACTTTACAACTTAAAATTGGATAAAAAGGACAAAAAAAAGAAGAGCTGCTTGCTCTTCCCATATAGTAGTAGTAAAATAATATGTCATGCCAGCGCAATATATTACCTAGAATATCGCTATAACAGGAAAGGGGCTGCATTGTGACAGCCCCTAATTTACTTCATCACGTTGTCTACATTCTGAGTGAACTCGTTCCCTGGTTTATTTTAGCATCGGTCTGGATTTTGTTTCATAAAGATAAATTTTGCCACAGAGCGGTCGTATGTTTTAATGTGTCCAAACAGCCAGTCGATTACATTTTTCTGTACAAGTTCACTGAACCGATCTGTTGGTCCTTCATACTCCTGAAGGTATTCATACAGTTCTTGAATTGTCTTTTTAAACTCTTCATGTTTTTCATAATGTTTTTCACGCTCTGGATAACCGGATTTTTCCTGAAGCTTTTCCTCTTCTTTGAAATGAAAGTCAGTATATTCATCCAGATAATCCAGCATTTTGATTGCTTTTACTTTGCTGTCGCCATTTTGACAGGCAGTTACAAAGTTCTGGATACGGTCAATCAATTCTTTGTGCTGTGTATCGATTGTTTTATTTCCTGTTACTAAATTGTCATCAAAGGTAATGTTTAAATCGTAAGTCATAATTTGACCTCCATTTCTTTTATATGTTCTCTTAGGCTCTTTTAATGTCTGGCAGTTTCGTACCTGCATTTTCTGCTTAGTCTTCTACAGGAACGAAAACATCTTTTCCTAATCCGCAGATTGGGCATGTCCAGTCATCTGGAATATCCTCAAATGCAGTTTCTGGAGCGATACCGGCGTCTGGATCTCCTACTGCCGGATCATAAATATATCCACATGGTTCACATTCATATTTTTTCATAGTCATTTTCCATTTTCAATGTCGATTTATTTTTGTTACCAAGTTCCTAGCAATTTTTCTAACACTTTGTTTCTTGTATATCTGTATTATACATGATAATTATTCTTTTGTCAATAATAGTAATTATTATTATTTTTGCACTTAGCATAAACTGATATTTGAATTGCACATTTACATATTGTATATATCATGGGAATAGTTGAATAAAAAAATGAACTCTATTCATTAAAGACAGAGTTGCTGGAAATTATTTCTCTCCAACAACTTTCTTCGTCTTTAAGTCCTTGAAACACAATACTGTCCCATCAGATTCATCCAACTGTTATATTTATTCTTTTCACACACCTTTCGACAAATTTCATTTTCCATCAATACACAGAACATCTTATCATAATCAAATGCCCAAACAGCACCATTCACATGGTTTTCCACTGCTTTCTGATCTATGTACTTTAAACGTGTGACCATTTTTTCAATTTCTCCATTTCTCAAGTTACCGATATTTTTGCAGATAAACCGAAAGAAATTCAACGTTGCATATTCGTCATGCCAATGGAACTCTTCTGGATTGTTTTTAATTTTACTGGCTCGCTGCTGTTCTTTGATTATTTGATCAGCTACACCTTTCATCGAATCTTCGTATCTCATATTACTCACCTACTCTTCCTCAACGCCCAGTGACGGTTTAAATCTTTTATCCTTTGCCTGCGGTACCACGATCTCGTAAAAATAAAATCCTAAATATCCAAGTGCCTGCTTCTTCATTTTATAAAAAGAAGTCCTGCCTATTCCTAGCTCCTGCTGTACTTCCACATCTGTCTTATTATAATGACTGCAAAAACAGGAATGAAGGATTTCACTGAGCATCACACCATTCGGTGCATAGAACTTCACCAGTGTCATTCCACGATAGATCATATCAGACAAGCCATAAATGATCATCAGGTTATTCATTTCCCGGTGCATCTTTGGCACATTCAGCTGATTGTTATAAATGCTCAGATAACTCAATGCATATGCCATATCTTCATTGATTTTCTCCTGGCACTCCATATCCAGTTCTTCCAATACAACTGGTTTTCTAAAATCAGTTTCTGGTAGCTTGTCATCAGTTCTTTAATATCAGTATAATGTCTTAATCCTGTGCATGACTTGCCATATGGAAGGTAATTTCTTTCACTGATTTAATTGCATAATCTCTGTCTGTCATCAGTTTCAAAATCTCCTTATCATCATCACACTAACTGGCGGTCTTTCAGACCAGTTCGCTTTCCCCATGATTTTGATGGGAAGCAATTACTTACTACAACTTGCAGAAGCGGATATCCAAAAGGCATTGTGGGAGCTGCCTTTGCTGACCGAAATCCATCTTCTTATGTAAAACCTGCAGGAATATAAAGGGAAAGTGACTATCCCTGCCGATTAATAATCCAAATAATATCGTCTATACCAATCTCTCCTTATTTTTCAAAGCATCTGTAAAATCGTTTTCTATCATTTGGTTATAAAGTCTCTTCTGCGCCAGTTCATCTGTATAATACGCATAGTCATGATTATAATCTTCCATAACTGTTTCTGCCGCCATAGATGCATAATCATATATGGTAGCTATTGAAAGATTCTTATCTATATTTTTGTAAATACCATATTTAATCTTTATTCCTTTAATCGGAGCATTCTCTACAAACTCATTAATAACATTGTCCATTCTCCGATGATCCAGCTCACAATCATCACTTAATAAGCAGAGAAAAGATGCTTTTTCTTTTCTCACCGGTGCTGCTCAAGTTCATAATGCCTAACTCATCTAATCTTATATCTGAATCCTCACTTGCAAACGCAAACACTATTTTTTCGAATGTATCTGCATTTCCAATTCTTGCACATTTCATACGATAACGCAAAATATCATTACCATTTTTTATCCTGTAATGTATTGTGAACTGTGAGACCAGTTGCAGTTGTTTGCATATATTATTAAAATCCGTAGCAACCAGCATTTTATTTCTGTCTTCTTCAAATACATTGGTCTCTATATACTTTTGTATTACGGTTTCATATGTTTTCTTCTCGTTCATTAATTCATCTAACTCTGTGTTTTCATTTAGATGTCTATAAATCTGAATGTACTGATCTTGACGATTTACGCAATATATACTACTAAACTCATTCCCCAAAATGTTAATAATATCCGTAATCAGCATTTTTCCCCTTACTCTTCATTTACATATCATTTTATTGTAATCCCTTGATCTTTTTCAAAGATACTTTCGCTGTTGTTCCAAAGTTTCCATGTCTCTCTTTCTTTAAAATACAACGAAAAGTGAACTCTTATGTACTTGAAGAATCTGAAATACGATTCCTCCCTGTAAATATCAATCTGTTCCACAAAGCAAGTGACATGCTCCCACCACTTAAATCTTACGATTTTGAAGTGGGGGCTTCCTGCTCGATTACCCTTTAGGGCAAAGCTAAAACAGGCTATCCCCGCGTGTCCCGCGGTTTTGTTTTTTATGTTTATCCGGTTACGGATTTTTTTCTTGTGCCGTCAGGCACATTCTTTATAGATTCTTTTTCCTTCTTCACGGATGTTGACTGCTGCATTCACATCCCGGTCCATCCTATTTCCACATTCACAAACATACATTCTATCCGACAATGCCAGTTCCTTTTTCTTATGTCCGCATACACTGCAGATCTTGCTGGATGCAAAATAACGGTCTACTTTTATAAGATGTTTTCCGCATTCTTCCAGCTTGTATCCCAGCATGAACAAAAACTGACCGTACCCGTTATCCTGCACACCTTTCCCAAGGTGCAGCCCTCCGGACATTCCCTTCATATTCAGATCTTCCACACATACTGCATCATATCTTTCCGCAAGCTCCCTACTGAGCTTATGCTGGAAATCTTTTCTCTGGTTCTTTATCTTTTCATGACATAAAG
>NZ_JANFYP010000054.1:0-5788 GCF_024460535.1 Blautia sp. MSK.18.38
TGCCCTTCGACTTTGTGCGTAAGCTTTTCACTTACGAACGTGTCGCACGATTGTCATTTCCATATCCTTCCAGAAGGTTTACGACACCCCACACGCCAAGACCTGCGCCGATTGCGACTACAAGAGTTTTTAAAGTTGTAATTGCACTGCTAAAAAATGCCATATACATTCACCAAAACTGACTTCTTTCAGGTGTTTACGGGAACGAAAAAACACCGACTAAAAAGCCGGTGCACCTAATGTCAGTTATTCCTTTCCTCATTATTTTTCGTTCATTCCCAAGGTTACTCCGACAGTTCTACATGAATTACTTCCACCTCTTCTTCAGATTTCGGTGTGTACTGCGGATTTAACTCTTTCTCAACTTTGTATCGGTTCTTCTCGTTTTCATCTGCAAGAAGCCGATAGTTTTTGTGTTTCGTGATATCATATTTGTCCGAGAAAAATGGTCTGGCACCACGAATCTGTAGGATACATTTTCCTCCATCCATGACTGCAATCTCATCTTCTGTCATCAGCTGTTTGCCTGTTTTCTGGTAATTCAATCCAAAAGACTTCTGATTACTCCTCGTCTCCGAAGTGTTATACAGGTCAATGGTTTCCTTACCCAGAAGCTCGCTCATTTCCTTTAAGGTAGTTTTCTCTTTTCCTCCAAGAAATAGTGTCGTATCACAGTTGCCCAGAATAGTATCTGCACTATCCTTATACATTGCCTTTAGCTGACTCTGTGACTGCAAAATAATAGAAGCAGAGATTTCCCTGCTTCGGATGGTTGCAATCAGCTTGTCAAACTGTGGAATCTGCCCGATATTGGCAAACTCATCAGCAATGACACGCACATGAACTGGCAGTCTTCCACCATATTCATCATCTGCCTTGTCACAAAGCAGATTGAAAAGCTGTGACTGTAACATGGCAATCACAAAATTAAAGGTTGTATCTGTATCGGACATAATCAAAAACAAGGCTGTCTTCCTGTCTCCGATCTTATCCAGTTCCATTTCATCATAAGACATAATCTCACGGAGTTCTGCGATATCAAATGGTGCAAGTCTGGCTCCACATGATATCAAAATACTTTTCGCTGTCTTTCCAGCCGCCATTTTGTATTTTTTATACTGTCTGACCGCAAAGTGCTGTGGATCTCTTTCTTCCAGTTCCTGGAACATCATATCCACTGGATTCTGGTAAGTTTCATCCTCTTCACGGGTTTCGCTTTCATTCAAAAGATCCAAAAGGGTATTCAGATTCTTTTCCTCTTCATCCCCTTCATACCAGATAAAAGCAATCAATGCTGTGTACAACAGCTTCTCTGCTTTCACCCAAAAATCTTCGGAAGCTTTTTCCCCTTCGCCTTTGGTATTAACAATGATTGTTGTCACCAGCTTCAGGATATCTTTTTCAGACCGTATATAAGCAAATGGATTGTAATGAAGGGACTTGGAAAAATTGATGGTATTCAGAACCTTAATCACATATGGCTCATGAATCACTTTTCCAGATTTATCTTTCATAATATTTCCATTTTTATCTTTCTTATGTGGTCCCTTTGCTAACATCTTCCCGCACTCTTCAATCAGAGTGCCCTTTGGATCTGTAATGACCATGGAACAGTTCATCTGCATGACCGACGGCTTCACAAAAAATCGTGTTTTTCCGGAACCACTGCCGCCGATGACCACTATATTTTTATTTCTTGCATACTTTGGCTGTTTAGGTCTGCTTTCCATAGTCAATGCTTCTGTTGCTGTCAATGGAATGTTCATCCATGGATCTTCCGACATATAAGGCTTAATATCCTCAGCGTTTCCCCATCTGGCTGAACCATACTCGATTCCTTTCCGGAGTTTCTTTGCATCTGACTGTTTCTGCCATACCAGTAATTTCAGAATGACAGCTGCTACAATTCCTGTCAGCATATCACGCCAGTTAAAACTCGGCTGCAATCCGGTAAGAATCCTGTCTGCATGTTCCATCGCATATAATAGCTTATTCCCAATATCTTTTCCTGGACTATTTCTATAAAGAAACGATGCCCGATTTGTATAAAAAGCAGTTAAGATATACGGGATATTGGTAAGAACCAGTTTCTTTTTATCCAGGGCGGACAGCCTGACCCTGATTTTATTCTTCCATTTTTGCATCAGATGTTTACCGATTTGTTTTTTCATCGGCTCTGCTCCTGATGCCGGTTCTTTACTTTGTCCTTCGATTTCTTTGGCATCATTGCTCTGTAAGTTGCAAGACGCTTGTGAATAGAAGGCTTATTCGCTTTTTGAATCTGTTTCTGGGAAAACTCACGGAAAGCAGCGTTGAGGGCATCCTGATCACGTCCTTTAAAAAACACCAGATACATCGGTGGATCTTTACTCTTATCTTTTTTCAAAGCATAATTAATCCCGTATTTTCTGGCATAGCGTTCAAAGGACTTGATATTCTTATTTGTGATCTCGATATTGACCATCCCGGCATTTTGTTTTGCCAGCTCTTTTACCGTGACCTTTCCCTGTTTCGGCTGATTCTTCTTCGCTTTCTTCTCTACCGATTTCTGCTTCTGATGACGCAGATAAGCAGCAAGAACCTTTTTCAATAGATCTGCTGTTACTTTGGTAGTCCGAATGCAGAACGTGACCGTTTTCTGAGTTACCTCTTCCTGCATGATTTTCCCTCCTTTCAGCGATTTAACTGCTGTCCAGACCTGTAATCATGGCAACCACCTCCCTCATTCTTTACTCTTCCTCCGCACACAACGCTTTAAAAAATTCTTTTCCCTTTGGTGTAACCAATGTCTGTGAACCAAGATGTCCATTGTTAAAATAGTCTTTTACAATAAAAAGCTCATTGTTCTTCTCCACCGCATAGGGAAGCAGCGTGCCGGATGGACTTCTATATAGAAATCCTCTATTTAAAAGAAGTTTCACAAATTTTCTTTCTGGAAATTCAATCTCTTTTGCTGTCGTTCGAATATTGGTGCATTCTCCTATAATCATGAAATGATCATAATAATCTGCTTTTGGCTGCATATCCTTTACACGATTTTGTAATTCTCGGTTTCGATTGTTTTCTGCCAGAAGTCTCTCGGCAAATTCCAAAAGAAGTTCCGGGTTATCTTTTACCCTGTCTAAAAGATCGGTCTCTAAATATCCGCCTGTTTTCCTAATAGCCGGAAGTACCTCATCAAATACCCACTTCTCAAAATTCTGTGCTGACTTTAAACGACTTTTTGTAATCAGCCGATATACATCTCCCTCTGGAATAAAAATCATTGGCTGTACCCCACCTGATGTAAGGACGCCCCGTTTCAGGGCCCCCTTGCAATGAACATTTATCGCATTTCTTGGTTTTGCATATCCCAAAGCAAATGCTACATCAATTCCAGAAAATAAAAGTCTGCCTCCGTCTTCAATCATACGGATGGAACCAAACTCCGAATTGTGAAACTCTGTGATTTTATAATCCGTCTTCTCCATCCTCTTCTCCTCCTGTACCGGCAAGTAACATCAAACCATTTTCAATGATTGTGCTCCTAATAAACTCTGCTACATTCACGGTTAAATAACCGAGATATTCTGCAAGGAAACCTCTATATTCCTCTTCTGTCAGTAATTCCTCCAGTGCTTCCAAATGAGCTGTCACTTTAGAAGTCTGTTTTCCGCCAAACAGCTTACCTAATATTTCTGTAAATTCCTCTGTGTCACATGACTCAAACATACATAAGATCATCTCCATTGTTGTTTCTAAAACTAAACGATCCATTTTCATTTTTGTCAGCTCTTCCATTGTTTTCATGGAAGTCATAAGTGCATCGCTTGTCATATGTTCTGTATTGATTGTTCCTTCTGAATCAACCAATCCTATTGCAAATAATTCTAAAAAGTATTTTCTCATAAATCTTGTCCTCCTATCGAAATGGCATTTCTTGTTCAAGTTCTTCTGGTATATCAAATGGAATCTTTCTCTTCTCTGCTGGTTGAAATCCGTCAGATTCTTCTTTTTTTGCTTTGGCTTCTGCAAACTCCACATTATCCATAATGACTTCGGTATAATAGGATGCAGTTCCAGTCTGTTCATCTTTGATCTGAGAGATTACTAACTCTCCGGAAAGAGCAATCTTAATTCCTTTTTCAAGATATTTCTCCACAAATTCCGCATTATTTCCATAAGCTGTGATCATCACTACAAATGCTTTGCTTGTACGATTTCTTTTTACTACCAGTGGAAACCTGGATACTTTGGTTTGTCCCTTTTGCGTAGATGCCAGATTAGTTTCTGGATCTCTGGCAAGTCTCCCCATTAAAACAATCGTATTCATGCTTCTTGTCCTTCCTTTCTTCCTGCAACACCTTTCCCTGGTATTTCAAACAGGATAATAATCTGTGCATTTTCTGCACGAAAAAATGAGGAATGGATTCGAACCATTCCCCACTTGCTACAGGATTTCTCCTGTAATATAAATAAGAAAATCTAAGTATTCGCATTTGGGCTTTGTCTGTATATATACATCTGATCGTTATCATTCCAGATAACCCGGCTGTAAAAATACAGTCACAGTCTCTGTTTCAGCAGAGGTCCTGTACCTTTCGGTGGTATCATTATTGCTTCGCTCTTCCCGTAGGAGTCTTCGCCTGCACGAGCCGGATTAACTCCGGTAAGCATGTTCCTCAAGATGTATCAGCTCCTTCAATTGTCAAGGTGCAATCGGAAGAACTGTCTGAACCTCTTTTACGTTTGTGATTTTTTGAAATCAGAGGATTTTCATTTTGCCTTCCATATACTCTGTATTGGGAGAGACAAAATCGGACATGATTTTAGAAATTTTTTGAAATTATTTTTTGAAGTGTAAAAAGAAATAAAAAAAGATGCCAGGATTTCTCCTGACACCATAGTGACTGTGCCAACTTCGTGCCCACTGGGCACAAGGTTGATTGTATTATTCTTCATTTCCTAATGATATTGGTTCTTTCTTTGTTTTCTTGTTTTTAGATATCATCTTATGACCTGTATAAATAGCCATAATCATACAAAGCAAAGAACTTGCCGCAAAATATTTATGGCTTGATTTTGAACCTTTATATCCGCTATAAAAAGTACCTAGCATCGTTATCAATGCTCCGACAGACCAATATTCATGAGTTTTCATTCTAACATCTCCCTTTGTGTTAATTTTAATATGTACCGTTTGATGAAATATGCAAACTTGAATTTTGATAAGAAAAAAGCAGTCAATCCTAAGACTAACTGCTTTGTATGTATGGATATGAAATTCACAATACTAATTGAGAGGCAGAAGCTTCTTCATTTTCACATTCTGCATAATCAATATTTTTTACATTTCTTTGAGTGGCATATTGAACAATTCGTTCTTGAATTATTTCATATATAGTTATTTTCCCACATTCAGGGCATATTTTTGCTGGTACATTTGTGGCATGATATATTGTGCCATCATAAACTACATCAGTTTCTGTTGTAATATTTTTTAACCATTTTTTACATTTTTGACATCTAAACATAATCGCTCTCTCCTTTAATTCCGATTTTACTTTGTAACTATGACTTTTCCTTCTGAATCCAGAAGAGGTGTAATAGCCGCTCCATATCCAGATTTCCAACAAAGATAGTTAACCCCAGTCTCCTTATCTACAAGGATTTGGCGAACTCCTTCATCCTTAAGCTGACTTCCGTCTCTAAATGTAACTTCAAATCTTTCTTCTTTCTTTGCCATGTTTATTTCTCCTGGTATGATGTAGTCATAGACCAATAAGGTCATCCACATCATATTCTCTAA
>NZ_JANFYP010000055.1:0-5411 GCF_024460535.1 Blautia sp. MSK.18.38
TTAGAGAATATGATGTGGATGACCTTATTGGTCTATGACTACATCATACCAGGAGATACTTCCCAGAACGACCCGCAGACAGTATGTCGAAGGTAAAGTCTTTTCTATTATGATGTCTGGTTTTATGGTCTGGACATTAGCTATACTAACGGTACTTTTTATCAATTTTATTGTGTTCTATCCGCTGGAGATACAGGGTGCTATTCAGAAAGAAGCACTTCTGGACTTGCTCATGAAGGCATTCCGGACAGGACTTATCGGAAGTATCATAAGTACTTTCGGTGGAAGCTGCGGGATTTTATGGGATTCTGCTTACATGGTATATGGAATCCCTTTTGTAAGCTTCTATTTCGGAATTATTCTTCATGACCGCTATTTTAAAAATCAGATATGGTTTTATCCAGTAGAATGGATACTGGCTGATAAAAATTGGGGACCGGACAAAATAGGACTTTGGCTATTTCTACTGTTGTTTTTATTAGTAATGCTGGGAATTCTGGGAGGTGTTTTATATGGAAGATTGGAAGAAATCTGAAGGGACATTTAATCTGGCCTGTGATCCGCAAAGAGCAAGTGGAATGATGCAGAACACCTGCGTAAAAATAGAACACGTGACCAAACGTTTCGGTGAAGACATCGTGTTACAGGAAGTAAATCTTTCCTTGAAAACAGGGAACGTCTATGGGATTGTTGGAAATAACGGTTCCGGAAAGACCGTTCTTATGAAATGCATCTGTGGGTTTCTCCCTGTAACTACGGGCACTATTTTTGTATTTGGAAAAAAAATAGGCCATGATGTGGATTTTCCTGAAAGTCTTGGAGTTATTATCGAGACTCCCGGTTTTCTTACACAATATACGGGCTTTAAAAATCTGGAGATCCTGGCAGACATGAATGGCCGGATTTCGAAGGCCGATATCCGCATAGTCTTAAAAAGGGTAGGATTGGATCCGGACATGAAGAAACCAGTCGGAAAATATTCCCTTGGAATGCGTCAACGCCTTGGTATTGCACAGGCCATTATGGAAGATCCTCTGTTTTTGATCCTGGATGAGCCGTTTAATGGACTGGATAAACATGGCGTGGAAGAAATAAGAGAACTGCTGCTGGATTTAAAAGCAGCAGGAAAAACCATTTTGCTGGCAAGCCATAATGAAGAGGACATCAGAATCTTATGTGACCACGTATATGAAATGGATGGAGGAATCTTAAGAGAAAGGACTGCCTGATAATGAGAAATTTATTTGTAAAAACGGCATTAGTATTGTGTACGACAATAATATTTCTTCCAGCTACCGTTTTTGCCACAGAGCCTCAAAACACGGAGATTACATCTGCTGAAGAAGGATTTACGGACTCAGATCCGTCCGTATCTTATGAGAATGACAACTCGTTAACCCTTGATGAAAAAGAGGATGATTCTACGAGTACCGAACCTCCGGCAGAGGATGAAAAGACTCCTGATAAAGCTGATACCGATAAAGAAAATCCGGATCCGGATATTTTTACATCAGGAGATGACTTTGGTGATGGTTCTAAATCGAATCCTTTTCATGTTGTAATAGACAGTGATAATCCGGAAGACGGTGACGCCCCGCAGATAACAGATCCGGTTATAGACAACGGAGGGTATTCGGGCGGTGGGGGAGGAGGTAATTCAACATCAGACTCATCAAGTGAAAAAATATTACATAAACCGCAGGTATTATTAGAAGACAGCAATCTTTCAGGTGGACGATTGGAGGCTGGTTCTACAACAGAAATGTCGCTGACATTTCGAAATAAAAGCTGCAGTCAAAATGTATTTGGTTTAAAAATTTCCCTTTCTACAGAGAACAAAGGAATCGAATTTGAGAAAAACTCTTTTTATGTACAAGTCCTGGCTCCTGGTGAAGCAATTACTTTGGAACAGATGATTACTATAACAGAAAACTGTGATCCTGGCCAGGCTGTCATTACTTTTTCTCTGGATTATGAAGATTCGAAAGCAACGGCAACTACCGGTACAGAATTACTGTCTTTTCAGATCATCCAACCGGTTCGTGTTAAGCTGGAAGCTTCAGATATTCCATCTGTTTTGTACACTATGGATACAGTAGAGATCCCGGTAAAAGCAATGAATCTCGGAAGAGACAAAATTTACAATGCAAGTGTCAGCTTAAAGGCTGATGAATTAAGCTCAAACGATACTGCATTCTTAGGGACCATAGAGGCCGGAGATTTATCCCAGGGAAGTCTTCGCATATATGTAAAAGGAAAAACAGGAAAATGTGCAGGTCAATTAATTCTTACGTATGAGGATGCAGATGGCAAATCATACGAGGAAGAAATGAAATTTGATTCTGAAATCAAAGAAACCCAGATAAAGTCTTTAAAGGTTGAAGATGACCAGGAGAAAACCAATAACTGGTGGTATTCCATAGCTGCAGTTGTTGCAGTACTGCTTATTTCCATAATCCTGATTCTGGTCAGAAAGCTTCATAAGAAAAATATCCTTCTCGAAGAAGTGAGAAAGGCGGCTTCTCATTGAAAAGAAAAAAAATAGACAGCTTTACCTTATTTGTCATACTTCTGCTGGCATTGATACTTACATTATTAGGAATGCTGCTGGCAGGCATGAAAGAAGAAAAACGGCAATTTACTGTGCTGCTCCCACTTGGAGATCTGGCTTATGATGAAGATTTTTTGCAGAAAGCGAAGAAGATAAAAGGTATAAAAGAAATCTGGCCAGTCATAGAAGTCCCGGTTGTCATCAAAATTGAAGATTATACGGAAACAACGACTTTTTCAGGAATTGATATGAATGCGTTTGGAAAAAATCCAACTCAGAATGAACTGGGGAAGATGCCGTTGTTATTGCTGGGAAATGGTTCCCTACGGGATATGAAAGACTATAATAATCATGCCATTTCAAAAAAACAACAGGAAAAATTTTTAGAGATGGGTGAAAACCTGAATATTTTTTATTCCCTGGATGAAAAAGAGAAGGATACTTCCAAAGCCGCGGATGATCTTACCACTTTATCCGGCAATTCCGCAAGAGAACCGCAAACCTCATATATGCCCTGTAAAGCCGCTGTAGTAACAGAAGGCAACGAAATCTACATACCCATTTCCCAGGCACAGGATCTCTGCAGAGAAATAGGAGAGCCTTCTGAAATCAGTAAAGTATATCTAAAAATAAATGGAAAGAATAACCTGGAGAACGCAAAGAAATTACTTTCAGGAATTTAACATAATATATAGCAAGAAGTCTCTTTCCTTTACAGATGTGCAATGAATTGTAAAAGCACTGTACGAACGCTGTAAAAGCAAAAAAGAACACTTGGTTGGTGATGCAGTTCATGGTATAATAGTATCAGTTGATAACATAAATGATAAAAAAGCTAATTTTGTAAAAAAAAGAATCACAATGTACATTTGAATATCAGATTTACTGCTTTTTGATCATGTGGTTGTAATGTTCCGTACATAGCCCAGAATGGAACTAAGTGAATTTATCAATGTCTGTCCCTTTTTCAAAATCTGAGATTTAAATGATAATGTTTATGGTATGGAAAAAAGCTTTCGTTGTAGCCTATGGTTCTGCATGGAAAGTTATTGGATAAAAGATACTGATTAATACTTGGTAAAATGAGGAAGCTCACAAATGAAAAAAATTACAATTGCCTTAATTATGGTTATATCATTAATAGCACCAATTCAGACAATGGCGGAGAGTGTTACCCAGAACGGTACAATAATAGAGCCTTTGGAACAGAATATTGAACAGATCATCGATGAAATCACTTCTGAACCGCGTCCAATAAATTCTGATGCAATACAGAATGTAAAAGAATATATTAGTGAATATTTTGGCAATCTGGGATATGACAATATAGAATACCAGAAATTCGAATATAACGATGAAAACAATGAGAATGCAATAAGGCATTCCTCGCAGGCGGATGTGTTTCTGGCATCAACAGCCGAGGATGCAATTGTTGACGGCATTGGTGAAAATATCATTGTGACAAAAAACTCATCCATTGATACTACAAAAAATCTGATCATAAGTGCCCATTATGACAGTGCAGAAGATTCGGTGGGCGCCAATGATAACGGTTCCGGAGTGGCAGCAGTGCTTGAACTGGCAAGGATTTTAAAAGATACAGAGATACCGTATAATATAAAATTCATCCTATTCTCGGGCGAAGAGAAATATATGCTGGGTTCAAGATGGTATGTTGGTAAGCTGACGGAGGACGAGCGGAAACAGATCATCGGAGTAATAAATATTGATACTATTGCAGAAAAAAGTGATCTGGGTTATATGGCGATGATCGAAGGAAACAAAAGACCAGACAATGCGGAATATGATGATGAGGGATTGAAAAAACTGGCAGAATTAAATAAAAACAGTATGTCAGAACTATTTACACCCAGTGACAGATTTTTCCTGACAATGGCAACCAACAGTGACCATTATCCGTTTGCATTAGTGAATATCCCGGCAGTATCTATTGTCCAGGACTGGCAAGATGGTTTGAACGTGAATGATAGTTCTGATGTAAAAGAAAATATGGATATACAGAGAATTGTGGAAGTGATTGATCAGGTTATGGAAGTACTTCCAACGATCAATTAAATTTATATTAAAAATCTCCCACTAATGGTAGTGCCAGATAAAAAACATTGTAGAAGTCAGTAATATTAATGTTTTTCATGGTGCTAGCACGGTACGAAGTCGAAATAATCAAATACTGACAGAGACTAGGAGGTGGAATAATGAAAAAATGGATCGTGATGCTGGCGGTACTTGTTATGTTCTGTCTGGCGGGATGTGGGGAAAAGCCGATGACAGCAGTGTATTTTCATACAGATGATAACAGCTGGTATTTTGCGGATCTGGACACGGACACGATTTTTTCCGGAACGATACCGGATAAGCTTACGGATGAGAATGGAAAGAAGCTGACAGAGGAAGATATGACAGACGGAGATGTTTACCTGATCTATGGAGATGGTATCATGCTGCAAAGCTTCCCGGGACAGTATCCGGGAATCACAAAGATGGTACGGAAAGAACAGGGCAATCAGGAAAAGGCCGATCATTACCGGAAGGAGCTGCTTTCCATGATGCGTCCGGTGACTGAAGAGTGATAAAATAAAGCTTTTTTAGAAAAATATTAAAAGAAAATATATATCCATTTCTTCTATATTTTGATAAACTATATATTAAGGCCACTGAGAAGAATAAATTTTAACAAATGTAGCAAGAATTCTCCCACCTCTTCAGGTGGTGAGATGAATTGCACATCTGAGCATATCTGCTCAAAAAAAATCTCTATAGTATAAAAGAAACACTCGTTCTCCCTTCCCTGATGTAGTATACTGAAAAAGAACAATTAGTTCATAAATACATATCCGTC
>NZ_JANFYP010000056.1:0-4887 GCF_024460535.1 Blautia sp. MSK.18.38
TTGTCCATCTTCAATTACTTGCATAAATTCGATGGACGCGTCTTATATCCCCATAACTGAAGCAAGGGGTTTTACGACGCATTGGATAAAAACAGGCAATGAAATCGCCGCCTGGTTTCAAAACACGCCATATTTCATGAAATGCTTTTTGCTTATCAAGAAATGCATGAAAACCATTCATACTGACAACGGTATCAACAGATTCATTCTCCATTTGCAGGTTTCCCACATCCCCCTGAATACATTTGATATGCGCATGACTACCAAGTCTTTTTCTGGCTTGTTCAAGCATATCCATGCTGTAATCAATACAAGTAATATGTGCATTTTTCAGAGAGCTCCATTTGTTTTCCGTAAATACAGCAGTTCCAACCGGAACATCAAGAAGCTTTCCTGAAAAGTCATCAGGAACATATGATAAAACTTTTCGTGCTATATCATTATCATCCGTGCCACTCCAAAATAACTTAATATACAGTTTGCTGAAAATATTTCTTTGCGTAAGAACATCGTCATATATATTTTTTGATGTTTCATAAGCATTTTGTATTTTGTCTGCCATATTACCTTCCAAATTTAATTTTAATTCTAAAAGCTTAAAACTATCGTTCTCTAATCTTCCTGACATTACGATTCATGAGGTGTCTTCCAATATGTCTATAAGCAAATGCTTTAAAGGCTGAAATTTCTTGATGATGTTCCCTCAACAGTTCATCTGGACAATCATAAACACCAAAATCCTGATTGATTCCCTCGCTCTGAATATAAGTATTGTTCCTATCAAACTCAATAATGAGATTTCTGAAATCCTTGACTGCTACTCCATAACCGCAAAATGCACCTGTACATTCCGAATTTTGTTCCTGTAACTTCTTTATGTAGGTTTTATCCAAAATGAAAGCTTCCAGTTCGTACCACTGATTTTCGAAATTAATTTCTACCCAGCTATGGAAAATACTTTTTGGAGCATTACGGTAAACAAACCCGGTCATAGCCCCTTTCTGCAATCTTTTATCAATCGTAAAACCATGTACTCTGCATGGAATATTGCAGGCACGTAAAAGTGCCATAAATAAAGTTCCTTTTGTATTACATTGTCCATAACCATCTGCAAGTACTTTTGAAGCTGAAATTCCGTCATCAATATTATATCCAAATAAAACATCATCTCTTACATAGTTGTAGATTGCCTTAATCCTTTCAAATTCACCCATTTCCTTCCATTTCATATTTTGAATAAGTTTTTGAATTGCCGGATTAGAAAAATCAACCATTCGTGTTTCCCTAAGATACTTATCTTTCATTTCCTATCGCCTTTCCCATAGGTTTTCTCACAACACAATGCATTCGCATACCTTTACGAATTTCAAATTTTTCTACTTTTAATCCTGCTTTTTTGCAACATTTTATGACCACATCTCTTGTTGGCACTTGGACATCTCCATGTCCGCATATATTTGCCAACGGCATTTCCAATGTATTCATTAGCCATACCAATACTTTATTGTCACTGGTCACATCTCTCAGTATCAATCTTCCATTTGAGCGAAGACATCTTTTCACACTGTCAAAAAATGCCTGTGGATCCGGATAATGATGGAAGCTCATAGAACAAATAATTGCATCAAATGAATCCTTTTCAAAAGGAAAGTTCTCACAGTCTCCTACAACAAATGTTGCATTTGGAATATTTTTCTTTTTTGCCTGTTCAATCATAGCAGGAGTCAGATCCAGTCCTGTATAATGCCGGTCTGGATGTTTTTCTGCTAATAAAGAAATCATTGGAGCAGGCCCACAGCCTGCATCTAATAAATCTCTAAATGGCTCCTTCTCTAATTCTTCCAGAATATCCGGATAATCCTTCTTGCACATTTCGTAAATGCCAGCATGGTTACTTTCATATCTTCCTGCTGCTTTTGTAAACTCTTTAATTGACAATTTTTTATATTCTTCATTTTTCATGCTTTTTTCTCCAATCACTGTACCTTTTTCGCCTTGCATCCGCATTTCTTCATTTTTTTCATATAAGCATAAAACTGCTTATGCAATTCCCTCATTTCATCTGGTGCCTTCATAGCATGTTGATACATAAATTTATCTCCAAAACTGCTTCCAAATGTAACTGCCAGCATAATCGTCAGAAATGACAATGGTAAAAAGCGAAAAATATTCATTTTCCATGGTGACAGTTTACCCTTTTGTTTTCGCAAAAAATTAAAATTTCTTTTCAGCCTTTCTGCTGTTTTCCTCATGATTTTCCATTCTTTTCCCACTTTCTCCGGATCGTCTGATTCATAATACGCATCTGCAATCGGTACCACCATAGCAAGATGACAAAGCTGCCATAGATGCATATCCGTTACTTTCTGGTATGGTATATGAGCATGCCTCAATATCTCTGAAAACTGCTTAGTTCTTTCGGATTTATTTCCTGATATTTCTGCAAATGTTGTCGGCTGAATCAACCTTGGAGTAAGTGCTGCATCAAGGATACCATCATCATTTATACTTCCGCCTGCTCCTGGAAAAGCCGGTAATATTCTTCCTTTTCCGACAATGTCTTCCCATTTATTGTAACTGTCCAGTGAATTTATCATTGTAACAATCGTATTACTTTTATTATTTTTCAATTCAGTAAGTGCTTCATACAGCTGGTTTTCCCGGACAGTAAGCAAGACAAAATCATAAATATCATCGTTTGGTAGTTCTCCAAGAATCCTAATCTCTGCCTTTATTACTTCCTGATTTTTCTTATATTGCAATCCATTATTTCTTAAAGCCTCAAGTCTTTTACCTCTGGCATAAATATTTGTATCATAACCGGCTTCTGCAAATAAAGCCGCATACAAGGATCCAATCACACCAGCACCATAAATCAATATTCTCATAAGAATCATTCCTCTCCTCTTACCCCAGTGCCACATCCAAGATCATCATCAAACTAAATCCAAGTGCAAAGAAAAGCGTACCGATATTCGAGTGCTGTCCCTGAGACATTTCCGGAATTAGTTCTTCAACCACGACATATAACATAGCTCCTGCTGCAAAGCTGAGTAAATATGGTAATGCCGGGATTACCAGCTGTGCGACAAGAATCGTCATTACTGCTCCAATCGGTTCAACGACTCCTGAAAGTACACCTCCCAGAAATGCCTTTCTCTTACTTTCACCCTCTGCCCTAAGCGGCATGGATATAATCGCTCCTTCTGGAAAATTCTGGATAGCAATTCCAAGTGATAAAGCAAGTGCACTTGTTGCTGTAATCTGTGCATTTTCAGCAAGAAATCCTGCATACATTACACCAACTGCCATACCTTCAGGGATATTATGTAATGTAACTGCCAACACCATCATCGTAGTACGGCCAAGTTTGCTTTTCGGTCCCTCTGTCTGATCACTTCCAACATGAAGATGTGGAATCAAATGATCAAGTGCGAGTAAAAACAATATACCAATCCAGAACCCAACAACTGCCGGAACAAACGATAAAGTTCCCATATTCTTAGATTGTTCAATTGCCGGAATCAGAAGACTCCAGATTGAAGCAGCAACCATTATACCTGCTGCAAACCCTGCAAGTGCACGTTGCAGTAACTTGCTAAGTGTTTTTCTCATAAAAAACACGCATGCTGCACCTAGCGTTGTTCCAACAAATGGAATCAGTATACCTTCAAAAACATTCATTAGCATTATGTATTCCTTTCTGTATAATCAAAAGTACTTTCACATCGTTTTATTGTTAGTTTTAACTAACTATCATATATAAAAGAAACCGTGCAAAAAGCAAACTGTAATTTCACACGATTTTCCTTATGTTTAAGTATATCACTTCCGAAATCATATAACAATATAATTCTTTTAACAATTTACAAGAGAAAGATCATCCATGTATGCACGATCTGCAAAAATCTCAGATGCTGTGCGAAGTCCCTTGCTCTCAGCGATATCACCAAGAACTGCTCCTGCACAGTAATAAACGATCAGATCTTTGTCATACTCGCAGATTGCCTCACAGATCGCTGTGGAAATATCCTCGTCATACTGGCAGCCATTCCCCATTGCTCCATGAGGAGCGACATGCTGAAGCTTCATTCCGTAGCTCTTGGTAAATGCAGCCAGTGCTCCGATCTGGTATCTGACATAATTCTTAACTTCATCATGAGAGAGAACCATCTTTCTTCGTCCAAAGCCAAGAAGATCCGGATATCCAGGATGGGCTCCAACCATAACGCCACGTTCCTTTGCCATGCGGACTACCTTATCCATTACCATCGGATCACCTGCATGCCAGCCATATGCAACATTTGCTGTTGTGACATATTTGATGATCTCTTCATCGCCGCCAAGCTTATATGCGCCAAAGCTCTCACCCATGTCACTGTTTAAGTCGATACTGTACATGTTGCTACCTTTCTTTCTTTACTTGTTGAAATTATAACATGTTAAATAAAAATAATAAAATAGATTATTTTTTCAGAATATATTAATATTTTCTATATTTCTTTTGCAATAAATTTTACTTTTCTTTGATCCGTTCTTTGAAAAGCTGTTGACAAAGATTTTCATATATGATTAAATAGTCATATGAACATTAATTCATATATTCATATAAAAAAACAAACGAATCAGCAAGGAGAGTTCATATGGAAAAAAAATTAAAGAAAGATTCCATGAAGTCCGCAGATTCCTGCGGCTGCGGTCACGAGCATGCGCATCACAGCCATGATGAGCATGAAGAACATCACGATCATGAGCATCATCACCACCATGAGCACTGCGGCTGTGGTTGTGAGGATCATAAACATGAACATCATGAACACGAGCACCTTCACAACCATGACGAGCACTGCGGCTGTGGCTGCGAGGATCACGAGCACGAACATCATG
>NZ_JANFYP010000057.1:0-4659 GCF_024460535.1 Blautia sp. MSK.18.38
TATTAATGTTTATTGCATTGGCAGTTGCTCTCGTATGCAAGAAAAAATCTAAAAAGGTACCGCTTTTTATCATCAGACCAATTTTTCTGGTTGGTTTGTTATTTATCATGTTTCAGGCAGTATTTGTGCAGCGAAATTTTAGCTCGCTGGATAAAGCGATTCGGGCATATGATATTAAGGCGAAGCCAATAGCAACCTTGCAGGATGAGAAATCTACATATGTTATCATGGATGAAGATGGATCTATTGAAGGAAGAATTTTTCCAAAAAATGGAAAGAAATGGAAATTGCCGGATTCAGCATTTTTCAGAAAAAGTATGAGCTATCCTTCAGAAGATGCCAATATTGATATGAGATCAATAGAAATACATGGAGCATGGTATATTGTAATACTCCCACATTATCTTATGGGGGAGAATTCTATAGATGAGGTTCACGATTCGGCTGGAACAGAATTTTTAAAAACGGAATATGAGAATATAACGGTATATTATGGATATCTGAAAACGAAACCAGATGATTACTGGATTTCTGTAGATGGAGATAAAGTAGCGATCAATCTGTGAAGCGTCAAGATTGTAGGAAAAGGAGAACATAAAAATGAATATTTCACTGTCTAACTGGTGGTCGTGGGGAATCTTATTGCTGTTGCTCATGATAGTGGCAGTTGTGGATTCCAGGAAAAGAATCCCACGAAAAATATCCATATTTATACTGGTTCCGGTTTTGTCTGTGGTCATCATATTTATGATGTCCGAAAATAACAAAGAGGCTGAACAAAGTTTCCATACACTTGAGGAAGCAGTAACAGCCTATGATGATCGGTCAGATGTCGTGGCGACATTGCGAGGAAAAACTTCAGCATTGGTTATTATGGATGATGGAGATGTGATGGACTCACAGATTTTTGAAAAAACAGAAAGCGGCTGGAAACTTCCGGAAGATTCAGAGTTTCAGGACACAAAGCGTTTTACAGGAGACAGGATTATAGTCGACGTATCTACCGTAGCAGTTGATGGGGAATGGTATGTTGTGGTGTCACCATATCCGGGAATAAAATCTCCCATAACGAATGTATACGATTCGGAAGGAACAGAATTTTCCGAAGCAAAAGGAAGCGAAAACGTTTACTATGGATATCTGAAAAAATACCCAGAGGACTACTGGGTTTCTGCAAATGGACAGAAGATGGTTCCAATCGGGTTTTTGAAGGATTGGGTCAGAACTGGATGGAAAATAATAAGTAGTCATTAAAATAATAGATATCATAAAACAAAAGATTATTGGATTTCTATAAATGGGGAGAAGATATCGCTTGAGTGAAAAAACAAAACGTTTTTTTCTAATAACATTACTTCTGACACCAGCTTGCTACCAGATCATGCCGGAGATCAGAATGGCATTAGTATTGGCGGCAATGGGAGAAGCTGTATTATCGGCAGATAGAATTTGGGCAAGAAATGAAAGGTTTCCTTTTGCAAATTTATATGATGACAGGAATCCTCTGTATGTACGAAAAATGATGAAGAAGAGGAAATGGCTTTCTGGGATAAATGGATATTTTGTAGTACAGATTTGGCTTTTGAGTTATGTTCTTCTGATGACAGCAGGGTTCATTTCTGATCATATAATACATAGAAGATATCAGGAAATCAGACTGGAATTTTTCTGGATTTACTGGGGAATAATAATGAGTCTTGGTGTAGTGGAGGCATATTATATCCACATTTATAAGAAAAGTTTCTGCTATCCGAGAAATAAAAAAGGTATCTGGATGCCATTCAGCTTTATCGGATATGAAATGCAGGGACTGGCAGGAAGGATACTGCCTGATCCAACAGAAGAAATGGAGAAAAATCAGCCTCTGGTGTTCGAAGAATGTCTTTTTAAAAGCGGATATGCTAAAAAAGCAAATTATATATTAAAAGAGAATGACCAAATCTGTTTTTATCAGAAAAGAAAAAATCAACAGGTAAACTTATGGGCGATCATTGATATAGCAGATATGGAGAAAATGCATATCCAGCTTTTGAATGATGCATTTGAGATTTTCTGGTGTAATGAGCTGACCAGAGAAGAAAAAAAGAAAGATGTACGTTTTACATTTGTAATCCAGACTGAGAGAATCAATGATGCTATAGGCAGGATTTTTTATGACGGATCAGGAATACGAATGTATAAACATCGAAGTCGTATGGCTGTTTTGTATGAGAAAAAACATGACATCATAAAAATAAAATGTACGGACCGTAAGTCCAGATATAAAAATATTTACAGAGAAATGAGAGAAGAACTGAAGCGGGTGATCGGAAGACGTGATATAGATCTGTAGACTGTATGCAAAGGGGATGTGAAAAAATATGCTGATCAAAGTGATAAAACCAGTTGTATATCTGGTAATTATTATTAATCTGGTGATCGCTATTTCTTATAAAAGAAAATCAAAAAAGACACCAGTTAAGGTTGTTGCGTCAATTGTTATATTAGGAATCGGACTCTTTGTTTGCGATACAGTGTATACTCACCGAAGTTTCAGTTCTGTGGAGAAAGCCGTGGAAGCATATGGTGATAATGCTGAGATCATCCGTATTCTGCAGGGAGAAAATTCTACATATGTTATCATGGATAACGAAGGAACAGTAGAGGGGAAGATTTTTCCGGAAAGTTCTGGGAAATGGAAATTGCCGGATTCTATATTTTATGGTACAGGCAGAGAGTATCAAGATGTAAAGATAAATATCGATATGTCAACGATAGAAATCAATGGGGAATGGTATGTACTGGTAACACCGAATGATGATAATTACGTAGTAGCCGATGTGAAGGATTCTGTAGGAACAGAATTTCTGGAAGCAGAAAATAACAAAAATGAAAAGATATGTTATGGATACATGGAACACAAACCGAAAGATTACTGGATTTCTGTAAATGGGGAGAAGATATCGCTTAATTAAAAGAATATATATTAGAAAAGAAAGAGGTAATTATACAGAAAAATGATCGACGTGTTGAGCAAATCAATTTATTTGTGTGTATATGTCCTGATGTTTACTGGATTACTGAAATCTTTTTATTTCTATTTGGCGCCGGTCGGTGTAATGGAAATTTTGGCGGTTCTGGTAAGCCTGATGATCTCAAATATTCTATTTATTCCTACAGTTATTATACCGTCAAGATGGAAAACCCCTTATAATGTGCCGGATAGTTATAACTGTCAGAATCCATTTTATGTACACGGTATGTTAAATGACAAAAAGGAATCGAAATATGCTCTTCCTATCAGGAAAAACGGAAAGTTAAAAAGTTTTTTGTTTTTGCGAAAAATAATGATTCTGTGGCTGGGAGTGTATTTTACATATCTGGGGATGCAGTATTTAAATCCAGATATAAATAGTACAGTGATAGAAATCCTTCTGAATATCTCGCTGGCTTTTATGATCATGGCAAGATCATGCATGTGGATATTTTATGTGAAATTTTATAAAAAGAATTATAAATATCCAACAGATAAAGAAGGAAATTGGGCGCCATTCAGTTTTCTGTGCCAGAATATCAATATGTATTATGAAAATCCGGTGTGTTACAGGGATTTACAGACACATTCTGATGTAATGGAAAAAGGTTTTGGAATTTATCAGTATATAAATACGTATAAAGCTCCTCGAAATGGAAAAACTTTTTTCTACAGATATGACAAAACAGATGAGATACATATTCTGGCATATGTAAAAACAGATCTGTTTCAGGAAGCAGATATCGGAAAATTAAATAAAGCTTTTGTAGAATTTTGGAAGCAATATATCAAAACAGAAGAGGAAAAAAAGAAAATATATTTTTCCTTTGTGATGGAAGTAGAAGATGATAATCGTGTTCTGAAGAGCATTGTACGGAATAATTCAGGGATAATGATGTATAAAAGACGATACCGTCTTGGAGCGGTATATAACCGTTATTATAATCGCCTGGAAATCCTTCCGTTATATAGATATTCGAGATATAAAAAACAATATGAGAAAATGAAAAAAGATCTGTTGGATTGTCTGGGCATATCGGATGTTGTACAGGCCTGATGACTAGGGGGGGATCATAATAAACCGAAAAAGAAAAAATAATATACCTGAAAAAATTTTATTATTTTGTATTTTATTCTTGTCATATCGTTGGATTTTTGAAGATGATAGATTCACATTTGGAGTAGCCTTTTGGGGATATTTGGCATTGACTGGATGGGTATTCAGATGTGGCGAAACACCGGATCAGGATATTTCTTCGGAAAGTGTAGATGAAAATCCTCTATATGTTTATGGGATGATGAGAAAAAATCGAAAATGGCTTTCCGGAATCAGAGGGTGTTTTCTGTTTCAAATGTTGCTTTTGACAGATGTTTTTTTTGCAGCAGTATATTCCTGTTGGAAATGTTGGACGAATAGCAGTGGGAATGATGCGATTGAAAAAGCGTTATTACCACTGTATATTTTAATGACAGCGGGGTATGTTCAATTTTTGAAGCATAGTGCTAGGATTCATGCAAGAAGCTACAGGTATATAGAGAATAAAAAAGAAATCTGGATGCCATTCAGTTTTATTTGTTACAAATATGAGAAGTTAATAGATATCAAAATAACTTTTCCAGAAGAGGTCGAAGAACGAAACGTTGTA
>NZ_JANFYP010000058.1:0-4087 GCF_024460535.1 Blautia sp. MSK.18.38
GGCGATTCATTCCTATTGCAGACATCAGGTAGCATAAAAGAAGTTCAAAATAGAACGAATAGGTTATCTGCAGCGCGACGGCAAAAGAAAAAAAGCCGTCGCAGAGCAGACACATTTTCACGCGCCTATGAAACGGCGGCTTTGATTTTCAGAGCCGCCGTTTCTTTGCATTTGCACAAACCTATGATGAATTTTCCGGAAATATTGTGGTTAATAGCGATTTAAACTGTTGTATTTGTTTAAAAATTAAAAAATATCTAATGAGTCTTCCGCATCTACCCACATCTGCAAATTTCCATCAAGATATAATTTGGCATATTCAAGAGGTTCATCAATGGCGAGTGCGTTTAATGCACAGTCTGATCCTGGTGTGGTTTTTAAGTTCTTTTCAGCTTCCCAACAGTCAATGCGGAGCATATAGCCAACAGAGGTGTAAACATCAATACTGTTGCGCTTGGGATTGTATTCTGCAAATATTGTTCTCATCGTATCAAATCTCCTTATCGTTAAATCAATCATTTGTTGCAAAAATCAGAAGCATTTCAATCAGTTCACAATGTCACTTTTATTTTGTGTTATACTGTTTTATATAATTTTCTTGCCCTTGTTTTTGCCCTTATCAGAGTTCGTAAACACTGGTGGGACGATATAACGCAAGGGAAACAATAAGGGAAAGCTCACCTGCGATAAACTTTGTGTTTTCAAGGGATTGAGAGATATTTGATAATAAAATATAACAGTTATTAAATCCCTTGGAATATATGAAATCTCAATTCAAGTTTGTCGCTTTCTTCATATCCACATTATATCATTTTCATATCTGCACCACAATAAAATTTTATGCACCGATAATCTTATTGAACAGCTCTAACAAACACCATTTCATCACTCCAATCTGAAATTTAGGTATGAAAAAAGCAGTCAATCCTAAGACTAACTGCTTTGTGTATAGAGATATGAAATTGTGAAATAGAATTTGCCTATTTCAAATCAAAAAGAGAATTTTCATAGTCCTTTACATAGTATCGTATATTTTTACGCCCCTTTTGAATAATGGTATGTCCCTCTGCTTCTAATTTTTCTTTCTGTGCTTCAATACCATTTGGATATTTAGCATTTAATTCTCCGTTTGCTTTTAATGTTCTCCAATAGGGTGTTTCATCTTCGGAACGCTGATAACTTGCCCACGCTACAATAGAAACAAATATACCCGCTGTAATCGGCTCTGTAAAATCTGCACCACTCAATTTTGCAAAGTGTTCTCGTATTTTTCCAACCGTAATCACTTTACCATACGGAACTTTTTTCATTACTTTGTCATAGTCAATCGGGGGAGCAAAATACATTTTGTTTCCACCATATTTCTCAATACTTTTCTGGTCTATGATAATTTGAAATTTTGGCATATCCTTACTATCATGCAACATAGCATTAAAATCTTTTTTATCTTCATTTGCCATTTGTGCCACCTCCTACTTTAAGGATAGTCTGTTTCTTATTTCCATGCAATGAAGCTGTTTGAAAATTATTAACACTTTCAAATTTGTCGCTTTCTTCATATCCATATTATAACAGTTCCATATATCCGCCACAATAAAAATCAGCATACCCTTAGCATTTATGGAACAAAAATGCACACTTTTTCTTTCTTCCTCTTGATTACCCCACAACAGAAAAGAAAAAGCCCTGTCAAGAGCCTTGCCACCATTGGTGGTGCTTTGCACTCTTTACTGGGCTTTTTGTTTGCTGTATCTTCCATGCAAGAGGAAATTAAAGACCTCTGTTCCATTTCGCCTTTAGATAATCTTCATAGTCTGCTTCATTGAAGTCTACTTGTGGAGAAGTGTCGGGAATGTTGTTTCTGTTGTCTATATCCGCAAGCTGACGAAATATCCAATCATCATAAGGGTCATGGTATTTATACTCTTTGGGCTGTTCTCTGTATCGGTCTAACCCTCGCATTTCCTTATGCACTTTTATCATGCGTTCCAGTTTTTGACGCTGTATCAACTGCTTGATTTCCATAAGTTCTTCCAACTCCGTAACCTCATTGGTAATGTAGTTATGGATATACTGTATGAGTTTATATGCCTTGTAAAATGTGCATTCTTTTTCATCATCGAAAAATTCATTTTCAGACAGGTAATCTAAGGAAACATTGAAGTCTTGTTCCCGTTTGATAATATCCATGATATAGGGCTCGGTGTGGTCAATATACTTCCATTCTCCCGACAATAATTCATTGGGCGTTACACCCAGCACGTCCATTATCTTCTCTAACGTATCAAAGGTAGGATAATTCACGCCACGTTCAATCTTGGAAAGGCTCTGCATATTGATACCGATTTTGTCCGCAAGTTCCTGTTGTTTCATTCCTCTGTGTTTTCTTATGGTCTGTATGTTTTCTCCTAAGAAACTGATTTTCTTTTCATAATGCTCCATAACTTAGTATAACCGCTCCTTTCGTTGCTTTTCTTGGTATTTATAAGCATATCATACTTAATCTATATCTAAAAGTCAACAAAAACTTCTTGACAAGTAATTCTAATGGAGTTATTATCGTATTAGACAGATTGATTAAGCACGCTAGGGTCAATCACACGCTTGAGTAAGCATAGAAAATATATATTTTCGCTTTGATAGCATGAATAAGCATGGACTATCAGACCGAAAATAAGGTTTCTGACTGGGGCTGTTCCGTTTAGCCACGAGCCTTACAAGGCTCGTGAGCGTTAAGAACGGGGCAGACACAGGAAGAAAGGGAACGCCTTTAGGCGTTCGTAAAGGGCGTATATGTAACACCGCCCTGCGTATACATGTCATAGTACCTAGAAACTGTGATAAATAAAGGAAAAAACACAATTTTTACCCCGCAAAAAAACGGGGCATACGAAAGGAGAAATGCACTATAACTACACACAAAAATTTATCCGTTAAGATTGATTACATCAGCATTGTATTTGAAACGGCAACCGCTGAAGATGTAATCATGCACATTTTAGATTTACCGACTGACATTTTCAATGTTTATCCAGCAACGATAAAATTCAAGACTTATCAGGCACGCTGGCAGATTGGAGATATTTATGTATCGGGGGACGCAAGAAAGACAGAGGACAACCCACAGGGGCTAGGCTGTTATCTTGTTATGACTGGCAGAGGTTGTGATGATATTTTCCGTATTCTCGACAGTAGGAATTATACCTTTGGGGATATGTTCCGACGCTGTGAGCGAAGATACGGACTGGATAATTTCCATTTCACAAGACTTGATATTGCCATTGATGATAAGAACGAAAAGCCATTCTTTACCATAGAGCAGATAAAGAAGAAATGCGAAAAAGAGGAATTTATTTCTAATAGTGAGGGCTACCACTTTGACGAAAGCAAGTTTGATGATTTCGACACTGCAAAGACTGTTTATATTGGTGCTGGTAAATCGGGATTGTCCTACCGCTTTTATGACAAAGATAAGGAAGTCTGTTCAAAACATAATAAGACACTTGATGAAGTCGGCAGTTGGAAACGGACAGAAATGCAACTGCGAGATGATAAGGCTCATGCTTTTGCCATGACATTCAAAGACAGACCGCTGGAACTTGGGGAACTGGCTTTCGGGCTATTGGCAAACAACCTACGCTTTGTCGTGCCAAACAGAAATGAAAGTAATAAGAGCAGATGGAAAACGTGTCGGTTTTGGGAACGCTTTTTAGGGGCTATGGAAGTCTTAAAACTGCAAGTACCGAAACTACATAATTCTCTTGAGGAAACACAGCAATGGCTCACAGAGGGTGGCGTGATTTCCGCTGTGAAAAGTTTTTACTTCTTGGAAGAACATGACGCATTAGGTGGACTGGAAAAAGTGGGAACTATGCTTGATAAGGCAAGATACAGCAATTCCCTTTCCAGTAAACTAACCGCCCACTTACAGAGGATAGACCGCACCGATCTTATCCCCTATATCCAATATAACACGAAACATGGGAAAGGGGGTATCTGATGAATAACAACGATATTCCCGTATGGGAAAAATACACCCTTACCATTGAAGAAGCGTCAAAATATTTCCGTATCGGAGAAAACAAGT
>NZ_JANFYP010000059.1:0-3968 GCF_024460535.1 Blautia sp. MSK.18.38
ATGATAACACCAGGAACTGTACCGGTACCACCATAAGCAGAAGCACCACCAATAAGTCAATCACAGTCCTTCTCCTGTATGTTTTTCCTTACTGCTCGAATCTGCCCTTCATCTTCACTTCCTGCTCCCACACAGCGACCTTGCCGCGGGCAAACAGGCTGTTGATGTTGAGATTCTCATCCAGTACCAGAAGGTCTGCGTCTGCGCCTTCCGCTACACAGCCCTTGATTCCTTCTTTGCCAAGGAGTACGGCCGGAGTGCTGGTCAGAAGCTGTAAGGCATCCTCCAGCGGCATGCCCTCTCTTACCAGGATCTGGATGGTACGGTGCAGATACTTCGGGGACGCGTAGGTCAGGCCAATGCACTCGCCCTCTTCGTTGAAGCGCGGCTGGCTTCCGAACGCGTCACTGGACATGGTTACATGATCCAGGCTCACATCTTCGCGGTGCAACAGCTCATAGAGCTTCAGAGCATCGGATTCGACCTCCACATCATCGGCGCCGGCGGTGCAGTCAATGTAGCCGCCACGGCGCACCAGATCCGCGCCGGCATCAATCAGTCCAGGATTGCGTAAGATGTGGGTCGGCAGCAGGTTCTTGGCTGGAACGTCGGAATGATCCAGCACATAGAAAATCGGATCCAGTCTTCCCTCTCCGTCACCCATGTGCATGGTTACCAGGCCAGGGGTATTGCTGAGTAAGCCGGCTCTGCGCGCTGCAGTAGCCAGCGCGATCAGCTCTTCTCCGCCTGGGTTGGAGCTTCTGTGGTCCGATACCGCTACCTTCACACCGATCATCGGTGGAACCAGGATGATATCGCGCTCTACACTTCCGATCAGGGTGGTCGGCGGGTAACCATAGGAACTGGTCAGAGTGTACACGGTCATGCCCTCTTCGGTCAGGGCGCGAGCTTTTGCGACCAGATTTTCCACACTGCGGGTTACGCCATCGGTTCCCAGAAGTCCGACTACCGTGGTAATACCATTTTTGAAGAATTCACTGAGCTGGGATTCCGGTACACGGGATGCCGGCCCCTGCTCTCCGCCGCCGCCTGTGATATGCACGTGCATGTCAATGTAAGCCGGAACAACGGTCTTTCCCTCCAGATCATAGGTTTCCACTCCCGGAAGTCCCTCATATCCCTCAATAGTATCCTGCATCAGAAGGATTTTTTCCCCCTCAATAAGGATATCTTTCTTTCCCAGTTTCTCCGGTGCGTACACATTCGCGTTTTTCAGTAACTTGATCATAATGTCAATTCTCCTGTCTCTTTCTTTTCCGCTTTTCTATTTCAAAGCTTCTGTCAGTCTGTCTCAAAGGTGCCTTTTACCAGTGCTTTTCCATACTCCACCATTTTCTGTCCACGGACAAATACCGTATCTACCAGAAATTCCTCATCCAGGATCACAAGATCCGCGTCGCTGCCCGGACGGATGCAGCCCTTTTTCGGGAATAATCCGTTGGCTCTGGCCGGGTTCTCCCCGCAGATGCGGATGGCTTTTTCCACCGGAACCCCTGCCTTTACAGCATCACGCACTTCCTCATGCAGGGAAGAAAGCCGTGTAACCAGAAGCTTTGCGCCGCCCCCGCCAATCACATGAACATGCTGGTCCACATAACCAGGAATTACCATTTTTCCATCTGCAGAAACAACTTCCACCGGAGCAGAAAGTTCCGGTGGATCGATGTGTTCTGCCACAGAAAATACTTTTTCATCTACGATCAGGATATCACGGATTCCTTTTGGATCCGGATCATACAGATTCGCGTTTTTAATCAAAAGCACTCTGGACATCGTATTTAGTTCTCCTTTTTCTTCTCATCATCGAGCTTGGCAATACCAAATCCGGTAAAGCCCCAGATGATTGCAAAAATCCAGCCGGTGTAGCACAGGATTGCCCATGGAAGGTAATCCAAAGTCTCTACGCCAAGGGTGGAAGCCATGTAAGCACCTGCTGCGGACCACGGGATCAGCGGTACAACTACGGTACCGGCATCCTCAAGGGTTCTGGACAGGTTCTTTGCCGCAAGCCCGCGCTCTTTGTAAGCGTCACGGAACATCTCGCCCGGAATCAGAATGGCAAGGTAAGAGTTACCGGTGGTCAGTGCCATGGTAATGCAGGCTGCAACGGTTGCGGTGATCAGCGCACCGGTACTCTTTGCCACGCTTAAGATCTTCTGGAGTACCACATCCAGACAGCCAGCCCGGCTCATGATACCTGCGAAGCAGAATGCGCAGAATACCAGAAGTGTGGTGCTCATAATGCCGTTCATACCGCCGCGGTTTAACAGCTTGGTTACGGCCTCGGAACAGGTCTCGGTGTCAAATCCTGCACGGTGGATCATGGATACATCAAAACCGTTTACGGTTGCCTTTAACACATCTCCTAACGCTACGTGCTGAATGAAGACACTCTCCAAGCCTGCTACAAAAGTAGAAAGAAGCATAACCGGAATGGTTGGCTTCTGAAGCAGGGAGCCGCCCAGCACGATCACTACCGGAATGATGATCAGCAGGTTCCAGCTGTACATGGAAGAAAGCTGGCTTAATAAAGTAGTAACGGTGTCAGAAGTAATATCTGCGCTTACATCTGCGTTCATACCAACAATGGCATATACCACCAGGGAAACGATGGTTGCTGGGACAGTGGTGTAGAACATATGTCCGATATGCTCATACAGTGTGCTGCCTGCCGCGATCGGAGCCAGGTTTGTGGTATCGGACAGCGGAGACATCTTGTCACCAAAGTAGGAACCTGCGATGCAGGCGCCTGCAGTAGCCGGAAGGGATACGCCAAGGGCGCTTGCGATTCCCATCAGGGCAACACCCATGGTTGCAACGGAACCCCAGGAGGTACCGGTAACAACCGAAACCACTGCCTCGATCAGGAACGCGGTAACCAGCATGAATTTCGGGTTTACGATCTGGACGCCGTAATAAATCATCATCGGAATGGTACCGGATGCCATCCAGGTACCAACCATAGCGCCAACACATACAAGAATCAGGATGGCAGGCATGCCCTTTGCAATCTTGGTGCAGATCTCATCCATCATCTCATCCCAGGTAATGCCTACACGGAACGCGATAAATGCTGCGATTGCAGCTACCATGATCAGAAGCGGCTCTGTGCTGTAGCCGAATACGCCTTTTCCGATGGTAAGGATCAGGAGCATTGCGACGATCGGTGTGATCGATTCCGCAAAAGTGGGCAGACGTTTGGCCCGTTCTTTCTTTTCTTTCATTTGTAGTTTCTCCTTTTAGCCTCCTTCGTGACAGTTTCACATTTTATCACGGCAGAGTATTAAGATTTGGACTTATTATATCAGAAAAGATAACGGGCAACAACTAAAACTTTATATTTTTTTATTTTCTTGTTACACGGGAGTTTGACACATTGAAATTCAAAAAAGTACCGCAAAGCCTTGAAACAGGCTTATTTTTTTGTCAAATTTTTATTTTTATTATATAGTAATATTTAGTGATATGTACTATAACAGTGGAAGCGGTAATTATTGTGCGTATAACAACATCAAAATCAAAAAATTCCGAGTCCTTTTATATCACTCAGTCCTATACAAATCCGGTTATTAAACCGCGCTTTGAAAGGAACTTATACTACAGAACAATTGCTCCATATTTTAAAAGACATAAAATTTGCAGATGTAGAAAAACAGGGTTTCATGCCGGTATATGAACGTCAGAAAATCACTGACGATCTCCACGAAACCTGTGGATTCAGAACAGACTATCAATTCATAACAAAACGGAAAATGAAAGGAATTCAGAAAAAAAGTAAGCGGAGATAAAACATTACTATGTTTCGTGTATGCAGATAAAAGTGCCACACCCCTTGTATTTGAAGGGCACTGAAAAACTTCCATTTCTTCTTAAGTGGAAGTTTTTCTTTTATCTATAAATGAGCAAATTTGAAAAATTGCACAAAACTACACTGCGAATTTCATAAA